>JBAXPJ010000038.1:0-26172 GCA_037132335.1 Sediminibacterium sp.
GCATTCATTTTCCAAGCCGATTTTTGAAAGGTTGCGGAAGTTGCAAATGCTACAATTGTATCATTCATAGTTTTGCCATACACATAATTACCATCTGCTGAAATACCAATGGATTCGCGTACAGTTGATTCATTGTTGCGCCATAAGGCTTTGCCTGAATGTATATTTATGGCAGTTAAATATCTATCGGGCGCAACTATATACACTAAGCTGTCTTTTATAACTGGAATACAAGCGGCAGGAGAATAATTTATAATTGGAGAACCATTATTCCATTTCCAAATTAAGGAGCCATTATTTTTATTTAATGCATATAAATAGTTATCCCATGCACCAAAAATAATTTTCTCTTGATCAATAACAGGCAAGCTCATTACAGGACCATTTAGGCCATCAAAACTCCAAACTAGTTTTCCGTCATTGATGTTCAATGCATAAAAATGATGATCACTTGCGCCGATATAAACAATATTATTTTCAATTAATGGAGCGCCCAATACCGCTGCATTGGCCGCGAATTTCCAGATGAGTTTTCCGGTACTACTATTTAAACAATACACTTGCTTATCACTAGAACCAACTATTACTTTATTGTTTTGAATTGCGGGCGAAGAATAGATGCCGCCCTTGGTTGTGTATGACCAAATTTTATTTCCATTGTTATAATTAATAGCCTGAATTAATCCATTACTATTTCCAAATACAACAATTTGTTTGTTAGAGGCAGGTGTTGAAACAATATTTGCATTACTGGTATAACGCCATTTAATTTTTAGTGGAAAAGAATCATTAATGGCATAAGATGGCCTTTCGTATTTAATTGAATCTTTATTGAAATGGTGATTTTCTATTTTTATCTTTCTCCAAACTGGTAGTGTTTTAAGGCCTGGTTTTCTTTCACTAAAAAGAAGAGAATCTGTAGTTACTTCAACAATATTGTATCCGCCAATAGCAGCTTTTGCGCGAAGGTTGGAACGCCCCATTGTTGCAGGAATTCCTTCGAAATTCATGGCATGATTATTATGTCCATGACCACATAAAATAGCAATAACGTTTCGGGTTTTTAGTGCATTGGTTGCATCGTACCAATTGTCTAAACTATTGTCTATTGGATAATGGTTTAAAAAAATGATGGGTTCTTTTGGATCTAATTTAGTTAGTTCGGTATTCATCCAATTAATAGCGTCTCTAGGAATATGTCCATCACTCATTCTTAAATATGGGCCTGATGCACATCCTAAAAAACGTATTCCATTGTAACTAAATGCAAACTTATCGCTACCAAATATTTCATTAAAGGATGCGGCACCACTTTCACTCCAGCCACTGTCGTGATTACCTGGAATGATATACATGGGTATTTGTAAACTATCCAATATTTTTTTAGCAAGTGCTATTTCTGAATCTTTTCCTAGTTCTGTAATATCGCCTGTTATAACTACAAAAGCAATATCTTTCATTTGATTGATATCACGAATGGTTCTGCGTAAATCTTCTTCAGAGCCTCCATTGGGCGAACCTATATGTGTATCACTTATAAATGCAAATTTGAAAGGTTTTATTTGTGCATTTGAAATGATTGTAAACTGCAAAAAACAATAAGCAAGAAAAAAGTATTTCATAAATTATATTTTCTTCGGTACTTTTTTGTTTGGCATGTTTAAAGTATCTACTACTTGCTTTAATTCATCTAATGTCCATGAACTAGTTCTTGTTCCAATTTCTTTTCTAATTTTTCCTACTTCTTTCGATAATACTTGTGGCGAATCAAGTGCATTTTTTGCATGTAGACCTCCAAATTCGTAACGGGCATAACTTAATACATTGCCTATCCATCCGTTGCCATTTGCTGCTAGTGAAGGCATTTCGGTTGGATAAGTTTTACCATTGATAGGCCCCTTTAATCCATTCAATAATATTCTGATGGCCATATTTTTCTTTCCAACTGTTAATGGTAATGCGCCAATTAATGATGGTGCTGGCATTGAACTTCCAGTAGTAATAATTCCTTTTCCATCTGCGCCATGACAGGTAGCGCAAACTGATCTGTAAATTACTGCACCCTCTAAAATGGGGCTCTTAACTTTTCCTGGTAAATCTCCCAATCTACTGGCCATTTTTTTTACTATTTCATTTTTATCCATGGCTTCTTTAATGCCTTCCATCATTTCCTTGTTAGTTTTATGTGCTAACATTTCGGTAACTACTGCAGCTGATTTTTCTTTAATGGTATGGTTAATTGATAATAGTACTTGTGATTGCACATCAAAGTCTGCATCGTCTTTCATTTTAAATACCGCTTGCAAAATTTCTACATCATTTTTAATTAAGTATGATTCGCTCATCCAAACAGCGGCTCTTCGAACTTGTGGATGCGGGTCATTTAATGCATGCAATAAAATTGTTTTATCAATGGCGTGCAATCCTTCTAAAGTCCATAGTGCATGTATTCTTGAAAGGTGCGCTGAATCATCATTTGGGGTACCTGGTTTTGCAGTAGCCATTGCTATTAATGCTGGCACCACCGATTTGTCGCCTTTAATAATAATTAGTTTTTGTGCATTGTCTCTCCACCAACCATTAGGATGTCCTAAATGTTTTACTAGCGTAGCAGGTGTTTCATTAAGCATATTTGGGATCTCAGTATTTTTCATTCCATCATACACCACTCTATAAATACGACCTCTTCCAATATTTTTTGCTAGTCCTAAACTGTCTATTTTATTGCGTAAAAAAGATCCTTTTTTGGTCCAGTTTCCTTGTTGAATAATACCTCGGTACATATCAACGATATATAAATTACCATCAGGCCCTGTTGCACTATTCATAGGACGAAAATTCATGTCTGATGATGCAATAAATTCTTCTTCTTTATAAGCATTTTTAAGAAAGGTCTTTCCATTGACGTTGCTTACTTTAGCCCTTCTTACAATTCTTCCTACGGGTTCACAAACAATATAATCTCCTACAAAATCTTTTGGCAATGCATTTCCTCTAAAAATAGATTGTCCGCAAGAAGCTGTAAAATGGTTCAATGTATTATTAGGTCTTAATCGGCCATTACCTCCTTGTACATCTGGTGTTGCAATAATTGGCCATACGCCTTGAAACTCTGGTCCGAACTGATCGGGGAAATTTAGTTTTCCATAAACCGGATTAATCTGAAATCCAAAAACAGGATTTTCTCCTCCTGCACTTGAATAGAATAATCGACCATAATTATCATGTGTTAAACCCCATTGGCCATCGCCACCACTTGGTATTTGATCTATTTTTATGGTGTCTTTTTCATACCTGAAACGAGCAGCCTCGTAAGTCATGTACATCCAGTTATCAATATTCCAATCTAGGCCACTGCGTTGGTGTTCCATATTGGCATCGCTGCTGGTGTATTTGGAATCTTGGTAAACTATTTTTTTGATATCTGATTTGCCATCGCCATTGGTGTCTTCATAACTAGTAATAGTAATTGAATTCGTTTCGTTAACCAATAATTTATTGCCAACGCACAGTATCATTCTAGGTAATAAAAGACTATCAACAAATACGGTGCTTTTATCCATTTTGCCATCGTGATTGGTGTCTTCTAGAAGCAAGATTCTGCTATAAGGCTTTTGCTCTCCTGTAGCATCGGCATCTTGCATATAGGTGAGCATTTCTGCTACATACATTCGGCCATTAGCATCCCATGTAATGGATACTGGTTCTTTTATCATCGGCTCACTGGCAACTAGTTCCATGTGGTACCCCTTAGGCAAATATATTTTTTTCAAACTTTCTTCTGGCGAAAAATAGGTACTGTTAGGATGGGCATTAAAATCGGGCTTTTGGTTATCGCTTTTTATGCCACAACTGAATAGTAATAAACAAAAAGACAATCGGTAAACTAGTTGCAATGGATGTTTCATAAGTATAATAATGTGAAAAACAATTTGTAAATGATGATTGTCTTTTTGTTTGAAAACGTTTGTAGTTTATATTATTTTGGCATTCAAAAATAATTCTTAAGAGCCAATTAGTTTTTTTGATTTTATAATTGCTACTACTGGAACTGCAGCTGGAGGCGCCGTTAATGATTTTCCAAAAGGCTTTGGCGCACCACGATGACAGGTGTTACAAGTTACTAACTGAATTTTTGTTGTGTCTGAATCGGTATGCTTTAGTGTAGCAATATATTTTTTATTCAACTCATTGGTCATGCGAATCATTTCACGTGCAATATCTTTTTTTGGATTTGCATCGCTAGGTAAGTCGTTTCTTTTTGGATTGTTTTTATCTGGTGCATGACAATAATTACATTTTACACCTAAATCAACTTTAAACTGATCCATGGCATGGTCTACTTCTTGATATGTTGCAGTAGACGGAAATACTTTAATATTCTCTAGTTTTTTTTCTTGTTGCTGTTGTTGAATATTAAAAGATTGAAAGATCAATGCTCCTATAATTGTGAAAACTAGTAAGAGGTTCATTTTTTTTCTGTGTTGTAATATCATATTATTTTCTTTTTTTTTTCAATATAATGAATTGCAATTGGTTAAGAATAAATACAATTCATTATTTCGGTGAAACAAGCTTTTTTATAGGCCTTCTTTTTTCTAAAGGCAATAAAGCTGGAAAAGGGTTATGTGGTTCGGTTTGATACCAATAAGCTACCGATGCTATATCGTCATCTAATAATTGGTATTTCCCTTTTTTATTCCATCCCAAAGCCTGAATTGTAACTTTTAAATTGGTATTAAATGTAATAGGATCGGGGATATGCCAACGATATAAGCTCCAATAGTTTGGCAAACTGTCGCTGTCTTTAAATGGAAGTGTAGTACCTGCATACGCTGTTGTATAAGGCTGCGAAAATCCATAACTCCCTAAAAAATAATCTTCGGTACCTGTTCCGCAAATGGTAGGAAATTTAGTGTCTTCGTCTTTATAAAATTTCACTTCGCCTTCTCCAAACCAACCTTTTGAAGTTTGTTGTGTATAAGCTAAAAAAGTTCCTACATAGCGGCCTTTTCCTTTTACATTATCCAATATAATATATGGATTTTGTGTACTTGTATTTGCCCTTCGCCATTGTGCATGAAAATAACTGGTGTTTTTAGGTAAGGGCTTGAGCGCATAGGTTATTTGAAATGCCAATAGCATGAGGTCTTTTTTACTATCGTTGGTAAAAGTAATTTTGGCATGGCGTTTAAAGGGCATTGGCCAATAAGAGTTCAATGCATTTTCTGGATTGTCTATAATTACTTGCGAATTTACGCGTGCAAATTTTTCATGCCCAACTGCAAAAAAATCTGGTGCAGGCACTTCTACTGAAGGAGTAGTTTCATTATCCCAATAGAACCTTAAAATATTGGCACGACTTAGTCCTTCTACCATCCATATATGTTCAATTACGCCAGATCCATCAACGTCCATTAATGTAACCGTTTCTCCAGCATTTACTCGTAAAAATGGTTTTACTTTCCATCCTTGACCTAAACTATCTGCAGCCCTAGCAGATGCTGCTGGAAAGGGTTCTAGCAAATTGGGTATTGCCATTCCTCCTACACCTTTTTCGCCAGTCATGTTTTCTGCAGATATTGACCTAGTATCGGAATTGTCTAAAAATGGTAAACCGGCTAATCCATTTTGAGTGGGTAATTGGCTTCTATTACAACCTATTAAAATATAGCATAAAAAACAAATAATCAAGTGTAGGTTTTTTATACGGCAGTTTCGAAAAAAACGTTGATTCATATCATTGATTAAATTATCATTCTATTTAGTGTAACAATGTAAGCTGTTTTTGGGAAATAGCTTAATATGGCTTCTGTTTTTGGCAGTTCTAAAATTTTAGTTTATATTTTAGTTTAAACTAAGGGTATTTTCAAAGCTTATATAATTGCAAATCGGCTATTTTATTTAAGTAGTTAAATGCTTTTTTTAAAATAAATCAATAGATTCGGAGCTGAAACAATAATTAATTTGCTGACTGATATAATAGAATTCTTATTTAAAAACGTTGCTAATTATTTTTTAAGGTTAAAATCAACATATCATTTCCCACATTTAAATTTAAATATTGCTTATGGTTTCTTATCATCCTAAAAATTATTTGGCTATAAAACCAATTAGTTTTTTACTTGCTTTAATTAGTTTTCAAAATATTACTGCGCAAACAACAATCGACTTAACTAGTTTAAATGATTTTAAAAATGTGGGTGCTAACTGGCATATTGCTGGAGATGCGTATGCAGATATTGCTAAAAATCATGTACTAAAATACACTCCTGGTGTTGGCGTTTTAGTAAACTTACCCGACTCTACGGCACACAAAGATTTATTTACCAATTTCAAACACGGCGATGTTGATATTGAGCTAGACTGTATGATGGCAAAGGGTTCTAACTCTGGCATCTATTTGCAAGGCAGGTATGAATTGCAATTATTAGATAGTTGGGGTGTGTTAAATCCAAAGTCTGTTGATATGGGAGGCTTGTATGAAAGAAACGATAGTAAAAGGCCAGAAGGCTTGCGCATATTTGATGGTAGAGCGCCAAGACAAAATGTAAGTAAGGCACCTGGTTTATGGCAGCATTTTAAAATCTCTTTTCAAGCACCAAGATTTGTAAATGGCGTAAAAACAGAAAATGCCAGATTGGTTAAAGTAGAATTGAACGGAGTGTTAATACAAGAAAACATAGAACTCTCTGGCACTACTGCTGGTGCTATTTCTAAAATTGAAGTTCCTGAAGATGCATTACGTATTCAAGGAGACCATGGTCAAGTGGCTTTTAGAAATATAGTGATTAGTCATTATAACAAGCCAGTTCCAACAATTACGGATATTAATATAAAAGCTTATGTAGGAAAATTTGAGAATGAACCAGATTTTTCAACCCTTAAGCCTTTCCTACAAAAAACAAGTCCTATTATAACGGTTAGTTTAGAAGGGATTCCAAAAAACAGTTATGCACTTCAGTATAAAGGGATTTTAAATATTCAAGAAGAAGGCGAATATAATTTCAATCTTAATTTAAGAGGTGGGCCTTTAAAAGTATTAATCAATCATTCAATTTTATATCCTTTCAGTAAAGATGGAGGTAAAGCAAAAATGCGATTGCCAAAAGGGCCATTGCCAATTGAATTTATTTATTCTAAATATATGGCGTCTCAACAGCCTGTTTTAATTTTAAAAGTGAATGGTCCTGGATTTAGAGAAACCACTATTTCAGATCCTAGAACAAACCCTATAGTTACAAAAGATCCAGTATTAATATTTGCTAAAGAAAATATGGTGTTAAGAAGTTTTATGGATGTAACTGCAACTAAAAGAATTGTACATGCAGTGAATGTAGGGAGTCCTGAAAAAATAAATTACACCTATGATTTAGATAATGGTATGATTGCGCAAGTATGGCGTGGCGACTTTTTAGATGCTTCTCCTATGTGGATTGACAGAGGAGATGGATCGTCTAAACCCCTTGGTGCTGTTACTTTTCTAGGGAATCCTACATTTGCTATTAATAAACTAGCAAATATTAATTCGGTTTGGAGTTCAGACACTACAAATACTAATTTTAAAACGAAAGGATATATTTTAGACGAGCAAGATTTGCCATCATTTAAATATTCCATCTATGGCACTTCAGTAACAGATATGTGTAGATTATTAGAAAATAGACAAGGAATTCAACGCACTATCACCCTAAAAAATACAACTGATAATTTATATATGCTATTGGCAGTAGCCGATAAAATTGAAGAAATTTCTACTGGATTATATTTAATTGGAGACCATGCTTATTATTTAAATATTGATAATGCAGGTTCAGCAAAAGCAATTGTTCGCGAACAGAAAGGACAAAAAGAATTATTGCTACCAATTCAAAACCAATTAATTTATTCTATCCTTTTTTAAGTATTTATTTTATGAAAACAACTATATATAATCGTTCAAATAATTTGTTTAAATATCTGCTCACTTGTTTCTATGCAGTTTTAAGCTTGCTAACAATTGCACAAGCACAAGAAGCAGCCAAAGAAGAAGATTTTTTTAAGATCAACAAATTACGTGCACCCGAAGGAACGCTTTTAGAAGTTGGTGGGCTTTGTACGATGCCTGATGGAAGTTTGGCTATTACTACCCGAAGAGGGGATGTATATATTGTAGAGAATCCTACTAGTGCTAAACCTTTTTTTAGAAAATTTGCCAGTGGTTTACACGAAGCACTTGGGGTGGCTTATAAAAATGGTTCTTTGTATGTTGTACAACGTGGAGAACTTACCCGTTTGTACGATTCAAATATGGATGGCAAGGCAGATGTTTATGAAACCATTTATTCTTGGCCACTTTCTGGTAATTATCATGAGTATAGTTATGGCCCTAAAATTGCAGCTGATGGTTCATTTTATGTAACTCTTAATTTAGGTTTTGGCGATGTTTGGTGGTCGGGTACAAGTTTTGTTCCATGGAGAGGTTGGGCACTACATATTTTTGAAGATGGTAGAATGGAACCTTGGGCTGCTGGTATGCGTTCGCCTTGTGGTATTAGTATGATTGATGGCGAATTATTTTATACCGATAACCAGGGAGACTGGGTAGGTTCTGGAAGTATTATGCCGGTTAAAAAAGGGGCGTTCATGGGGCATCCAGGAAGTTTACTTTGGACCAAATTACCAGGTTCTCCATTAAAGTTAACACAGCAAGATATTTATAGTAAAATCAATCCGCGTTTTGATGTTGATGAAAAAGGTAATAGAACAAAGCCTGAAAATATTGAGAACGAAAAATTCAAAACACTTTTTGATATTAAAAAAGAAGTGCCAGAATTACAAATGCCTGCTGTGTGGCTACCACATGGAATCCTAGGTATTTCTAATTCAGAAATTGTTAAAATTCCAACCGGTGTTTTTGGCCCTTTCGAACAACAATTATTAGTGGGAGATCAAGGTCAAAGTAAAGTTTCGCGCGTTTTTATGGAAACAGTTAAAGGCGAATTACAAGGATGTGCTTGGGATTTTAGAAGTGGATTTCAGTCTGGTGTATTGCGTATGTCTTGGGCGAATGATGGGTCTTTATTTGTAGGTGAAACCAATCGTGGATGGGGTTCTGCAGGGGATGCTAAAGATGGTTTACAACGGTTATCATGGAATGGATTATTGCCATTTGAAATGAAAACAGTAAAAGCAATGCCTGATGGTTTTGAAATAGAATTTACTAAACCTATTGACAAAATAAAAGCGACTAATTTAGCTGCTTATGCAGTGGAAAGTTATATCTATAAATACCATGCAGTTTACGGAAGCCCAACTGTAAATATTCAAAACTGTGCTGTTAAAGGAGTACGTGTTTCTGAAGATGGAATGACGGTAAGAATAATTGTAGCAAACTTGCGTAAAAATTATATTCATAAAATTACCCTAGATGGTATTAGAGATCAAGAGAATTCCTATTCGTTAATTCATAGTACGGGTTATTATACTTTAAATAATATTCCTGATGGGGCTTCACTTTCTATGAAAGAAGTGAGTACAAAAAATACAGCCTTAGTTTCGCCGGTTAAAGCACCAGCTATTAAAGGCGTATATACTTATGAGCAGATTAAGCCATTACTTATAAAAAACACCTGTGTTGCTTGTCATAATCCCGAGAAAAAACAAATTGGGCCTGGTTTTATAGATGTTGCAAAAAGAAATTATTCAATAGAAAAAATATTGCAATTAATTAAAAATCCACAACCAAAAAACTGGCCTGATTACGCAACACCTATGGCGCCTATGCCACAAGTTTCTGAATCGGATGCTAGAAAAATTGCCGCTTGGATTAATTCACTAAATAATAATAAATAAATGAAAATTTTTAACCTGTTTTTTTGTGGTTGCTTTATTTTGTTTGCCGCATTGCAATACAACGATCCTGATCCTTATGTTTGGGTGCCTTTGTATTTATATGCTGCATTTCTTTGTTGGAAAGCATCAAAAGAAATATTTTATCAAACAGCCTATTTAGTAGGCATTGGAATATATAGTATGTATGCTGTTTATAAAGCTTTTGATGCAAATGGTTTAATTGATTGGGTTAAATTCCACCATGCAGAAAATTTAGCTGGAACAATGAAAGCCGAAACTCCTTGGGTAGAAGAAACCAGAGAGTTTTTTGGACTGATCATTTTAATAGCAGTATTAGCCATTAATTATTTTAATGGAAAGAAAAAAGCAAAGGCAACTAATTAGTTTCTTACAGCATTTAATATAGCTGGCCAATTAGGGTATATAGATTTTGTATTTAATAAATCTTGTACATATTTTAAATAAGATTCAGAAAAATAAGCGGCGGTTGAAATTACTTCAACTGCTGCTATTGGCTGAAAATTAGCACCAATAGTAAATCCTGGCTCTTTGTTGGCGGCTCTTTGTTTATCAAATGCAACCGTACTATTTACATATTCTTGGTGTGTTTTTTGACCAGTCACAAAGGGCAATAAAAAATCAACTGAATTTTTTATAGACGAACCTGATGTTGAACGAAAGTTGAAATAATCAACACCAGTAGCTCGCTTAATAATTGTGGCAATAACTAATAAAGGCTCTAGTGTATAAACATGATAATGTAATGCGTCTCGCTCTTCTAAATCCATTCCAGATCCGTCTGCATTTAAGTTTTTAAGTATTTGTTTTTTTAGTGAGCTATCTGTAAAAGTTTTGTAAGCTTTATTGTTTAATAAGTACGCAATACTGCCCACAACTTTAATTCGATGCGAGTTCCAATTATTAAATAAGGTTTTACTGTTAACAGATTTATAACGCGGACTAGCAATTTCAGCATCTGCTACTTGGTGCATCCATGTTTCGATGCTTGCTTTGGAGGATGGCTCAATTTGGTCTTTTAATAGGTCGTAAGCCTCAAATATAGGATCGAGCTTGGTATCGTTAATAGGATTGCCCATGCCTTTGTTTACGGTAGCCCATGCCATTAAATATTCAATGCACTTGGCTTTATATATTTCCTTATTTGTTATGGTATAACTAATAGCAAGGGCATATATTTTATGTAAATCAGCCAATGATTTTACGGTTCTTATTTTTTTAGGATCTGATGCCAAATGACCTTCCGAAACAATGGTATCTATTGGGTTTGGCACTTCTGTTAGTGCGGTATTGGCAAGACGCTCCATTTTTAAATACAACTGTTTCACGTTTTTTTCAGTATTAACAAGGGCGATTAATTTTTTAGCCTCTAATTTATTTAAACTGAGGTATTGCGCTTTTGCAAATGTTAGAACCATACATGTAAATAAAAAGCAGGTTATTTTCTTCTTCATATTATTTTTAAAAAATAAAGCGTAAATATTTGGGGGATAAGAAATTACATTTTTATGTAAAAATCTGAATTATTTATTGGTATCTAATACCTTCATTAAATTTAAACAATCCATAATTTGAACCCTTTAAAAAACCTGGCACATCCGATAATTGTTTTTCAACAACCGCATCTGAAATAGGCGTAGTAAAAGGCATTTTTCCTGATGGGTTAAATTTACCTGTTAACACATCAACCAAAGCATCTAAGGTGGTGCCAAATGTAGCAATTACGCCCTTTATATTTTTTTTATCTGCGTCATTGTAAATTTCATCAATCACCCAAGGATTGGTATAATTAATTGCTAGTACAGTTGTTTTTTTTGCAGATAATTGATTGATATAATTTATGTCTACTCCATTTTTAGACAAGGATAAATTCAACGGTGATCCATCTGATTGAAATAATGATTTTGGGCCTGGGTTTACCCATACTACAATTAGCTCGGCTTCTTCTGGTGTTTTTACAAATTCAACATTACTTGTATTTTTTTCATTTGAGTAAACATTGTTTGCTTTACCGCCATTTTTTTGTAAATAAGATTCCAAATAAACTTTGGTTCTTGATTTTATTGGAAGTGTTTTTGATTCGTTGCGTAATAGTACAATTGACTTACGCATAGCTAAATCTGCTTTAGCTTGAAAATTGGCATTACCTACAATTTTTTCTGCAGCCGCTTCGTCTACATAAGGGTTTTCAAAAAGACCTAATTGAAATTTTTCCATCAACAATCTGTAAACAGAATTATCAACTAATTTAATATCCACTTTTCCGGATTGCACTGTTTCTAATAGTTTGGCAGGGTCTGCTGTGCCTGAATATAAATTCACGCCAGCTTCTAATGTTTTTTGATAGCGTTCAACTATCGTTAAATTTTCTGCACCCCAAGGCATCATTTCTATTGGGCCAGTATCTGAATTAATAATACCAGTAAATTTTAAACTATCTCTTAATAAATCTTTAATTACTGCTTTGTTATAAGCATAAGCAATTTGCTCGTATTTTGTGTCTTGAGGAATAGAGTAATAAGGCATAATAGCCGAAGTTCCTGCCTTAATTGCTGCTTTAAATGGAATCAAATTATTTTGAAACATTTTTCCAGGAAAGTGTTCAAATTTTCCCCAAGAAAAATGTGGATCTTGTCCACCAACACCTGCACCGCCACCTGGGAAATGTTTGGTGGTCATAGCGATTGACTGATTAGAAAGTTTGGTTCCTTGAAATCCTAAAACAATTTCAGTAATCATTTTAGCAGTCCAATTAGCATCCTCTCCAAAAGTTCCTTCTATTCTTTGCCAGCGTGGTTCTGTACTTAAATCGGCCATATACATATAGCCTTTTCTTAAACCAACTGCCTGCCATTCTTGTCGGGCAATATCTGCAAATTCACGAACCAATTTTAAATCCCTCATGGCAGATAAACCCAATTCGCCAGGCCATGTAGAAAATACGGTTTTGCCTACGCTTAATCCTATTGAAGCATCTTTAGTAATATGGTTTCTAGGGTTCGATGCAATGATTGCGGGTATGCCTAGTCCATCCAACTCACAAAGTGCTTGCAATTTATTAGACCATTCTGCTGTTAATTTAGCACTAACATTCGCACGAAAAATAAAATGCCTTAAATGAAATTTCGTTACACCTTTTGTTGTTCCAGCCGACATCATCATAGCTACTGGTAAAGGCTGTTTTGTAAACATATTAAATTTTTGTACCTGATCTTCTTCATTAAAATCACTTGATGCAACAGCGCTATTAGCCATTGCCGAACTTGGATTATTTGATTGGTCTGATTTTAATCGAGCAGTACTTATTAACATGAATCCTACTTTATCTTCAATACTCATTTTAGATAGTAAGTCCAAAGCTCTTTCATTGTTTGATAAACGCCAGTCTTCGTATTTATCTAGTATGCCATTTCTATTTAGGTCTTTGAATTGCAAACCATTTATTACAAGAATTTTTGCAGAACGATATCCTAATTCAGGTTGTTTGAGGGTGGTCTTTTTTGTTTGTGCAAGAGTGCTTATAAGCACCACAATTGTTACTGTAAAAAGTAGAAAGGCTTTCTTTTGCATGAATCGTTTTTAGTTGTTATTTACAACAATTTACACTTAATCTTTCCTTAATGTTTAACTTTTTAAATAGTTTTATTTAACGGTCTATAACAGGACGAATTAGTCTATTATTATTATTTAAAAAAGTAGTAGCAAAATCTTGTATAAATTTATGATATTAAGTAACTTCCGCCATAGTTTAATTTTTTTAAAATAAACGCATTAGTAATAAAAATAATTTGATAAACGTGAAATGGATTAATAAAATAGTTGTTACTACCTGTTTGATTTTGATGGGTGTTTTAATTAGTAGTATTTCAGAAGCACAAACATCTTATCCTTATAGTAACTTTTGTAGTGGTAGTACAAATGATATATCTACTGCACTTGGTGTAAGTGGAAGAACTTTTAAATGGACACTTGGAACTGTTTCTGCAACAGTTACTGGTGCGGTAAGTAGTTCAACATTAACTGCTGTAATTAATCAAAAACTAACTTTATCAGGTACAACAACAGGAACGGTTAATTATAATGTTACTGATGATCAAAATACTAAATATACTATTGTAGTTTCTGTTTTACCCTTACCTACTATTAGCAATACTGCTTCAGCATGGAATCCTATATCCATTGGTTGTGGAAACAATATCAACTTTACAGCAACAGCTTCTATTGCACTTAATGCCGATGGTTGGGCATGGAGTAGGGCTGCAACCCTTGGTACAGCTGCCATTACGGGCACTTCTAATTTAATCAATGATAATTTAATTAACACTACAACAGCATCTGTTAGTGTACCTTATGTAGTTAATATGTTGGCTACAAATGGTTGTGCGAGTACCCAAACACTTACTTATTCAATTAGTCCTACACCATTAATTTCAGATCCAATTCGATACGATACTATTTGTAGTGGAGCACCTATTTCATTCACGCCAAAAACACAATTAACGGGTAGTGTATATACTTGGGCAAATCCTGCAACAGTTGGTTTAACTGGTGGAACTGCTGTTGCTATTGCAACAAAAATTACCAACTTCAATCAAACCCTTACCAACACAACCGCAAGTGCTATAAATACAGTTTATAATATTGCGCCAAATTATCAGTATACAGGCTTTGCTTGTACAGGACCAACCTTTCAAGTTTTTATTACGGTAAATCCTAGGCCTAGTATTCCTTCACCAGTTAATTTAACCACCTGTAGTGGAACGCCTTTTAAAAGCAGTCCAGTAACTGGGGGAACTACTATTGTGCCAACTATTACACAATATACTTGGACTGCGCCACAATACAGTGATACCAGCTTGTCTGGCGGATCTGGTTTAACACAAACACCAGTTCAAGATTATTTTGATCCACCAATTAGTCAAACCTTAAATAATAAATCTTTACTACCTCAAACAGCTACTTACAATGTTTTTGCAAAATCGGGTAGTTGTGTGTCTTTGCCTTTCGATTTAGTCGTTACTGTAAATCCAGTTCCTGTTTTGAGCTTTAAAGACACCATAGTAGTTTGTAGTGGTACGCCAGCAAATTTTACATCACTTCCAAATTTACCTACCGGCGTAACTTTTTCTTGGGCAGCTCCGCAAATTACACCAGCCAATTCACTATCTGGCACTGGTATTAATGCGCAAACCAATCAAGCAATTTTCACACCAGTACTAAATAATTTAAAAACCACCTCGTCAATTGCTAATTTTACGATTGTTCCAAACACGCCTCAAAATTGCCCTGGAAAACCTTTTACAGTTGTAGTAAGTGTAAATCCTATTGCAACTATTGCTACCCAGAAGGTGGTGTCTTGTAGTGGGTCAACATTTATTTCAAGTCCTACTAACGTTCCTCAAAATACCAGATATACTTGGAATACACCTTCAACTACCACCGGAATTTATGTAGTGAATGGTAGTCAAAATTTTAATGTTTTAGGTGATTCAACTATCTCTGGAAACTTAACCTATAGCGGGGTTGATTCTGGCGGAGTTTCTACTTATACCGTAATCCCTAAAAGTGGCACTTGTGTTGGTAATTCATTTAATGTATTGCTAACAGTACGTCCATTGCCTAGTGTTTCTACCGCCTCTCAAATTGTTTGTAGTGAAGCTCCTTTTTCTTCATCGCCAACTAGTAATTTAACCAATATTTCAACTTTATATACTTGGAGTTTACCCGCAATTAGTCCGCTCAATTCTATACTTGGTGCATCTGCTAATAGTTCCCCTGCACAAAGTATTAGTCAATCATTAATTGATACCACTAGTAATATTGCACAAGCCACATATACGGTTACGCCTATAGCGCTTGGCTGTACTGGCAAGCCTTTTACCTTTATAGCCATCATTAATCCGATTCCTTATTTTTCTAATAAGGATACCATAATTTGTCCGGGTTATCCGTTTTCAATGAATCCATCTCCATTGCCTTTTATTACTTCATATACTTGGGATTCACCTGTTTTTAATATTCAAAATGCAGTTCTTGGAGGACAATCACAATCAACACCGTTACCTAGTTTTAGTCAAGTGTTAACCAACACAACAAATTCCATTGATGTGATGGCTACTTATAAAGTAACGCCCAGATATGGTGATTGTGTTGGAAAACCATTTTCAATTATTGTAACTGTAAAAGCATCGCCATATATCACAGATACACTTAACTCAACAGTTTGTAGTGGGAATGCATTTTCTGTAAAAATGCCTAAAAATCTCCCGCTAGGTTCTATGTATTATTGGGATGATCCAACTTATTCAAATGGAATTACAGGAGGATCGGCACAAACTGTTTTACAAACAAATGTTTCTCAAACTTTAAGAAATATTAATAGTGATACATCTTCTGGAAATGCCTTTTATTCTGTAACACCTGTGGCAAATGGTTGTAAAGGAAATTCATTTGTAGTGAAGGTATTGGTCAAAGCAAATTCTGCCACATTAACAAGCCCGCTAACGCTTCCAGCATTGTGTAGTGGTAGTACATTTAATTATTCGCCAATTAGTAATTTCCCTGGTACGGCATTCTCTTGGGTAAGAGATAGTATGCCTGGGTTACAAAATCAAACGGCTTCTGGATATTCAGATATTTCTGAAATATTGAATGATACTATTGGAGATCCGCTACTCGTAAAGTATCGTTTTTCTTTATTGTATAATGGGTGCATTAATTTAAAAACACAAGTAGTTTCTGTTATTATCAATCCAAAGCCGGCACTGGGTAGTCCGTTAAAACCAACTGCAATTTGTTCTGGGAATACGTTTAATTATACACCTGTTAGTAGTACAAGAGATGCCACATTTAGTTGGTCTAGAAGTTATGTTGCAGGAATTACAGAACCACTTACAAGTGGCTCTAATAGTGTGAGTGAGATGTTGCACAATACTACATTTAATTTGGTACAGGTTCCTTATGTATACACTCTAACAGCGAATGGTTGCACCAATCAACAAACAGTGTATGAAATTGTAAATCCAGTACTAAGCTTATCAGACATGACAAGCCCAGTTTGTAGTGGAACTAATTTTAAAATTGTTCCTCCAAATATTGTGAACGCTGAGTTTTTATGGTCAACGCCAACTTTGGCAAATGGCCTTACTGGTGGTATTGAAAACAATTTAATACCAATTAATGGTATCACTGGAAGCATTACAAACTTAACCGACACACCTAGTATAGCAAATTATAGTGTACAACCCATTATTCCTGGAGCATCAACCGGCGGTTGTTTGGGTAAGCCTTTTAAATTGTCTGTTGTTGTAAATCCAATTCCTGTTTTGAGTAGCCTCAGTTCATTGCCTGCAATTTGTAGCAATGTTCCGTTTAGTTATACGCCTACTAGTAAAACCCCTGGAACAATATTCTCTTGGGCTAGGGATAGTATTGTAGGTATAAGTAATAAACCAACTAAGGGTTCATATATAATTAACGAAACACTAGTTGACTCAACGGTTAGTCCGGTGGTGGTTACTTATAAATACAAAACAACTTTTAATGGATGTACAGACAGTACACAATCTGTAACGTTTACCATTAACCCTGCTCCAATAGTTCCAGACCAAAAAGTTACTATTTGTAGTGGTACCGTTTTTGCTATTTCAACAGATTTAGAACCTTTAAGAACAACATATACCTGGACAAATCCTAGTATTATTCCTAGTAGTTCATTAGCTAGTTATACGGCTAAGAGTACAGCGCAATCTTCTATTATGGATTCGCTAAATAATTTGAGTTTAAATAATGCAACTGCTATTTATACTATAAAGCCATCAAATCCTACCTGTAATTTGCAGCCATTTAATGTTACAGTAACTGTAAAGCCAGTATCGTTAATAGGCGATCAAATTGTAAATACTTGCAATGGCCAAAAAATGACGGTTACGCCAAAGGGAACACCAACAGGAACAACTTATCGTTGGGCATTTAGTGATTTGAATCCTTCCTTTGCCTTATCGGGATATACAACAAACGACACCTTGTATCAATCTAGTATTACACAAACACTATTGAATAGTAGTAATAATATTGTTAATGCAAATTATTTAATTACTAATATTACAAATGGCTGTATCGGCAAACCATTTCAGTTAAAAGCAATTGTAAATCCTACCCCAATTGTAAAAATAACTGGCGCATCTTCTGTTTGTGCAAATGCATTGGATACAATAGGTTTAAGTTTCACAGGAACAGGTCCTTGGGCTATCAGTTATATTGATAATAAAGACAATCTCCTTACACAAATCAGTGGTTTTTCAAGTGCAAATTCATTTATTGTCCAACCAAATTTGCCTAATTCTGCCAGTTATATTTATTCAATTAAACATGTTAATGATGCGTTTTGTAGTAGAGATACAACTAAAGCAAATCCAACACTAGCAAGTATTACACAACTAATAAGAAAATTGCCAAACGATACAATATATGCACCATCTGGGCAGCTAATTTGTATAGGGCAATTTCAACCAATGGTAATTAGTCCATTAGCAAAATCTTATCAATGGTATTTTAATGATTCAATTTTGCTGAATGCTAATAGTGTTAATTTTAATGCGTATAATCAAGGAGTATATTCTGCAAAAGTAACCGACGACTTTGGATGTAGTAATTTGGCGGTGAATAAAATTAAAATGGTTGACCTAAAAACTTTCGGAATATTTTTTACAAATGATTCTATCAATTGTATTAATACTATTAAACAGTTTTTAAATAATTCAGATACTTCATCTATTAGAAATATTAAATGGAAATGGAATTTTAATGGAGAAGATTCTTCTAATAATTACAATGCTGTTACCAATTTTAAAAAATCAGGATTAAAGAAAATTTCATTATCCGCAACAGTGCCTTCTTGTACTTATTCTATTACAAAAGATAGTTTAATAAATATTGGTTTTCCAATTGCGGCAGTAAACTTACCAACAGTTTCTACTAATGCAGGAAAACGAACAGTACTAAATGCACGTGTATTTGAAGCAAAAAAATACAAGTATAATTGGAAGCCAACCTGGGGCCTTGATTTTTTAAATATCAACAACCCTACATTTAATTATAATAAAAGTCAAAATTATTTTATATCAATGACGGCAACCGATGGCTGTGTAACCGTTGATACCATTAACGTTAAAGTATTTGATTCTGCATTAGTAAATATATTTATACCTAAATCATTTACGCCTAATGGAGATGGTATAAATGATGTGCTGTATCCTTATTTAGCAGGAATGAAATCTTTAACGTATTTAAAAATCATAAATAAGTTTGGCAAACTTATGTTTGAAACGAAGAATTCTACAGATGGATGGAATGGCATTAGTTATGGCGAAAAGCAACCTATGGATGCTTATATGTGGATAGCAGAGGGTATTGATAATAAGGGCAATATTGTTCAAAAAACAGGCAATGTTCTATTAATTAGATAGTATGAAAGTTTGTAATAAAATTTTAATAATCTTGTTTAGCTTGATGCTTTGTTCAAGCGCAATTTTTGGGCAGGATCCAAATTTTTCTCAGTTTATTGCTTCTCCAATGTCTATTAATCCTGCGTTAACAAGTGACGGCGAATCTGCATTGAGAGCAATGTCGAATATTAGAACACAGTGGGTAGGTGTGGGGTCTTCTTATATTACTCAAAGTTTGTCAATTGATGGCAAGTTGAAGAAGTTCGACGACGAAAATTATTTAGGTATTGGTGGAATGGTTATTGCTGAAAAAGCAATGGATGGAATTTATAAGAGTACTTATTTTAATTTAAACACATCCTATCATTTATCCTTTGATAATAGAGGAAATGGATTAGCCGTTGGGTTAGGTTATATTAATAATAATACAAGAATTGATTTTTCACAATTAACTTTCGACCAACAGTTATCTAGTATTGGTTTTGACAGGGCCTTACCTTCCGGTGAACCATCTTTATCAAATGCTACTTCTTTTTCTTCTGCCTGTGCAGGTATTATGTATACGCATGATGCAGAAAATTCATTTTTTAATATAGGTATTGCAGGATATCGATTTATAAAATCAAATAGAAGTATTCTAGATGATAAAACGCAATACATCAGTCCTAGATATGATGTTCATGCCGATTTTGGTACTGCTTTAAATGACAATGTAAATTTAAATATTAGCGCAGTACACATGATTCAGAATGGCACAAGTAATACTGCTATTGGATCTAGTTTGGGCTTAGTACATAATTCAAATGATGTTAATTCAGAACAATTAAGAATGGTAAACGTTGGCCTATTTTATAAATTAGGAGACGCCATCATTCCTTATGTAGGCTATTCGTATAATGATTTTCAATTTGGATTTTCTTATGATGTAAATGTGTCATCAGTAAAAAGTGGTTCCGTTACGGCTAAGTCTTTTGAATTGTCCTTTATGTATAGAAGTTTTTATCGTAACAATAGTTTAAAGCCAGGAAGGTATCATTCTCCATTTTAATTTTATTCAATCTTTTAGGTTCAGCTAATCAGATAGTTTATAAAATCATGGAAAGGAAATTTTTAAAGTCTTCAATACGTTTAGAAAACTCAGTCATTGTATTGGCTTTGGTGAGGTAAAGATTGGCGCCCAAACTCTCACAAAAAATTCTATCGGCTTCTAAGAACGAAGAGGTATAAATAATTACTGGAATCTTTTTGTATTTATCATCTTTTTTAATATTGCTGAGTACTTCTGTGCCACTTGCTTTTGGCAAGTTGATATCTAACAATATTAAATTTGGCGTAACTGCATCGGTGTATTTTCCTCTTTTTAAAACATAATCAATAGCTTCCACTCCATCTCTGGCAACACTTATTGAATGATTGATTCCAACTTGAACCAATAATTCAGTAGTTAATAAAATATCTGCTTCGTTGTCTTCAACTACAAGTATATGGAATGCACTCATTAAATATTTTTTACCAATATCAATTTGAATAATAAGAATCAGTAATTTGTATGTAATTACTAGATCACTAACAAAACTAAAAGGGGCTAAAAAACAAAAATAGTGGTTTTGATACATTTAACTATATAAAATATTTAATATATTTCAGCTAACTCAAGGATTAATACTTTTTATGGATTTATTTAGAACAATTAAAGCTTCTATTCATCAAATACCTGCTCCAATTAAAACTTTTTTAAAACGGGCACTCGCTATTTTTATTATTTGGGAAATTGTGTATCTATTCATTCTAATGCCTAGTAGAGTTATTGATAGGCCTTTGTCGATGTTTACTGGGAATGCTACTGCTGGTTTTTTTGGTTGGATAAAAGGAACCGATCAGGCTTATTGCAATGGGGTTACTACTACTGAATATGTAGAAGGCTTTACCCTATCTTATGAAAAAGCCACGATTTTTTTTGGCCCAAAGCGTTTGATTGGTATTGCAGATGGTTGTAATGGCTTGAGTTTATTTGTGTTATTTGTAGGATTTATTATTGCATATCCTGGTAAAATTTATTTTAAGGCCATCTATTCTATTATAGGTATTATTTTGATTGTGCTTTTGAATATTAGTAGGTGTACCGCTTTAGCATTGGTTCACAATGCCTATCCGCATTTAACCGAGTTTGCCCACCATTACTTGTTTAATATAATCACCTATGCAGTAGTGTTTTACTTATGGGTTCAGTTTGTAAAAATCAATCAAAAATTAACTACTGCTTATGCCTAGAAAATTTTGGGTAGGACTAGCCATTATCCTAATAATATATACCGCCTATTATTTATTGTTCATGGATACACATTATGTAACAGATATTCCTAGAAAAATTCGCCATGTAATAAAATTCACGGTGCTTTTTACGGTCTATTTAATTGGCGTTAAGCAACTTACACTAGAAAAAATTGCTTGGATGAAAACCATTTGGCATGTAATTCACCTTTCTGGAATATTTATTTTATTGTCTTTGGGAGCATTTGATTGGATAGTGCGCCCTCTACCATTTAGTGTTAGGCAGGTAATGGGAGCCATCAACGAGTTTTTAATTGGCCCAACTTTATTTGTGGGGATGGGTATTTTGCATCAGTTTTTATTGAAAAACGAAACATTGTAAATAATCATAATTTATTTATATTTTACATATTATCTTAGGTTATGGATGCAATAATTATTGGAATTGAAACATTTCAAATAGGCTTTGGCTTTTTATTATTTACACTACTATTTTTTAGGAGTAAAGAGGCTTTGACCTTTCAATTATTTGCAGTACATGTTTTTTCATTAACACTATTAGCGGCTACTCAATTGTTGATGCGGACAGAGTACATACTTCAAATGCCGTTTTTTTTTCGAATTTCAGATCCATTTAGTTATTTGGTACCTGTAAGTAATTACCTTTTTTATAGGATGGTGCTTATGAATGAGTATAAGTTTCGTAAATGGGACTGGTTATTTATTTTACCTTTTGTATTTCATTTAGCAGAACTAATTCCTTATTATTTTAGTCCAACTGCTATTAAAATTTCAGAATTAAATTATATTCTTTCTGGAAAAAATTATGCTGAATGCCAAATAAAATTGTATGAATTAAAAGAAGGTTTTTTTACAACATTTATTCAATTGTATTTAAAAACAATATTTGCATTTGTTATGTTTATTGTAACAATTGCACTTTATTTTAAGCATATAAATACATTTAATAAAACAGTCAAAAAAGACAATAAAAATATTTTCAATTTATTAGAATCTTTACTTTGGGTTAGAATTATAGGAGTACTTGTGATTTTTATCATTGCAATTATTTGGTCAAATAATAATGGAGTTTCGCTTGTTTTAACAGAAGTGGTAGTATTTACAACGCTTAGTTATCCAGTCTTTTATATATTCAGGTATCCGCTACTTTTATTTGGAATGAATATAACAGGAGCAACTGAGAGGAGATCTCTTTTGAATTTTAAAGATAATTCAAACCTAATAAGCGATGATATTTCAAATACAGACAGTGTTGAATATGAACAACCTGTTTTAGATCAAATTGCACCTCCATCAGAAAAGGCTTCGAGAAGGATGTTACGAATTGAAACTTACTTATTATTTGATAAGCCTTATTTAAAAGATGATTTTTGTTTGTCTCAATTAGCGTTAAAAATTGGAATGCCTGAAAGAGTAATTAGCAGCACCATTAAAGAAGTGCATGGTCAAAATTTCAATAATTATACCAATTCAATGCGCATTTTATATATGATTGAGCAATTAAAAACTAGTCATAAATGGCGGGCTTACAGCATTGAAAGCATTAGTTTTATGATAGGTTTCAATTCACAAAACACTTTCTATATTGCATTTAAGCGATACATGGGAATGACACCCAAAGCCTATATAGATTCGCTACCAACTATTGCTGATTAGTTAGTGGCTAATTGTTTTCCGCTACTTTATTTTTTTAGAATGTCATCTATGAAATTTAATGGAAGCCATACTTGCATTTGATTACTGCCTCTATTGCACCATGTATAGTATGGAATTGCAATGACTTCTTTAACAATTCTTTCTGAATTTTTTCCATCTGCACTTGTTTGAATGGTTGGTAGTTGTGCACTAAGTGCTACTACTTTTTCGTCGAGTACTGCAAATGGTTTTTCTTGAAATATGGCTGTTTCTGGGATGGCTATATTCATTGCTTTGCCATTATTGTCGGCACCTTCTACACAATAAACAATTGGTCCGCGTTCTATTGCTACTCGGCCTAGGTTGGTTTTAATTGCATCTTTAGAAAGGACTCTTTTAATTTCCATGGGTAATTGATAGGTTACCACATCTCCTTTTTTCCAAGTTCTTTGAACAATATAATAACCATTTTTTTCTGTAGTATTTACAGGCTTTCCATTAACCAATAATTTTGGTTGCAAAATAGTGTTACTTGCAAATTTGTATAAATCTCCTGGTACCACATCATTACTTACCCAGCCTGGTTTGCGAATATGTAGCGCAAAATTTTGTGCTGCAACTGGTGATACTGTTATTTGTATGGCACCATCCAACGGATAATTGGTTTGCATATTCACACGAACATTTTGCTTGTTCAATTGAATAGTGGTTTCGCTTCCTACAAATAAATTTATATAAATTCCTTTTGAGTCTTTGGCATAAATATAGTCGCCTAAAGAGGCAATTAATCGGGCAATATTAGATGGGCAACAAGCTGTTCCAAACCATTCTTTGCGCGCATTTTTTCCGGATGATGCTAGTGGGTTGCCATAAAAAAATCGATCTCCAGACAAACTCAATCCATCTAGTGCACCATTGTATAAACTCCTTTCTAAAACGTCCATATATTTTGCATTGCCTGTTAGCGCATTCATGCGTTGGTTCCAAAAAACCATTCCTACAGATGCACAGGTTTCGCAATAAGCTTTATCGTTTGGTAAATCATAATCAATAGAAAATCCTTCATTGCCTCCAGAAGATCCAATGCCCCCTGTTAAATACATATTTCTATAAACAACATCTTGCCAAACCCTTACCATTGCTGCTAAGTAGCCAGTATCGCCTGTTTGAGCAGCAACGTCTGCAGCTCCGGTGTACATATACATTGCACGCACAGCATGCCCTGTAATTTCTTTCTGCAATTTTACAGGAACAAGGTCTTGCGCATAAGCGGTATCCTTCCATTCCGACCAAGTATAGCCTTTTGCATTTTGGTGTCCTCTTTCCAATAATAACCAGTCTGCTAAATGCAA
This sequence comes from Sediminibacterium sp., assembly GCA_037132335.1. Lineage (GTDB taxonomy): Bacteria > Bacteroidota > Bacteroidia > Chitinophagales > Chitinophagaceae > Sediminibacterium. The sequence continues at coordinate 24,578 of JBAXPJ010000038.1, forward strand.
ATATTTTTTATCGCGTGTTGTTTTAAATAATTTTACAAGTGCCAATTCTAATTCTTGGTGGCCTGTTACCCAATGTCTTTTGTTGGGTCCAAATAAAGCATCGAAATGATTGGCCCAACGAATACATACATCTAAAAACTTTCTTTTACCAGTGGCATTAAAATAAGCTACAGCTGCTTCAATCATATGGCCTGCATTGTAGTCTTCGTGCATGCTCATATCGGTATACCTAGTTTTAATATCGCCAAGGGTATAAAAAGTATTTAAATAGCCATCGGGTTGTTGTGCTGCTGCAATTATTTCAATCCATTCGTCGGCTTTTCTTTCCATGGTTGCATCAGGATTATTTTTTAAAGAATAAGCCATTGCTTCTAGTGCTTTAAATACATCACTATCGTCATAAAAAACGCCTTCGTGTTTTTCGCCTTTATTTCGGGCTACTTTTTGAAAATTTCTAATTCTTGGGGTAGCCGTTTCTGTTTGATAAATACATGCGCCCAAAGTTTTTGTGGCTACTAATTGCAACTTTGGTTTCCAAAAATGGTCGGTAATAGTTACTTGCGAAAAACTAATCGGCTCTATTTTAACCAAATTATTTTGCGAAAAACAGAGGTTTGAAATAAAAAGACTGCTTACAAGCAAGCTGCTGAACTTTTGCATGGAACGGTTGATTACAGGGTTATTTTACTAATTAAATGTAATTGATTAGTAATTATCTACAATTTATCATTTTTTTTAAATCGGTATTCAAATCGCAGGTAAATTGCATGGGTAGATTTAATCCATCAGTTAAACCCTGTTTATGAATAAGTATCAAGCCCTTTGCGTTACCCTTCTTTTGTTTGCAGTGCAGTTAGTACAAGCACAAAGCAAACCAGAGTGGAATAATGTATTTTCTAGCATCAACCAAGAAGTGTTAGCGCATTCTCAGGCTTATGCAAGTTTAAAAGAAGCCACAGAAACCATTGGACATCGTTTAACTGGCTCTGCCAACGGTGCTAAAGCAGAGGCGTATGCCTATCAATTACTTAAAGCAGCAGGCTTTAAAAATCTTCGATACCAACCATTTGAAGTAGAAAGTTGGAGCCGCGGAAATTTAAGTGTAGCCATTGGCAGCGATACGAATCATTTACTGCCTATCAAATCTGTGTCTTTGGCGCATTCGCCTGTACAGTCAAATATTTCAAATGAAGTGGTGGATATGGGGAATGGACTAGAAGAAGATTACCTAGCAAATCCAGGAAAAGTCAAGGGTAAAATTGCCTTAGTATATTTAGGTGTTGTTGCCGGATCAAAACCTGGAACTGGAACCCTACACCGTTCCGAAAAAGCAGCAATCGCCACCAAATACGGTGCTATTGGATTTATATTAATTAATACAGCAGACGGTGGTATTTTATTAACAGGAACTGCGTCTGTTACCGGAAAATTAATTCCTATTCCAGCTATTTGTATAAGTAAAGAGCAAGGCATGAAATTTCGCGAAGACTTGAAAGCCGGTAAATTATTTGCGCATATTAAAATGAATAATTTTTCGGGAATGATTAAGTCGCGTAATGTGGTGGCAACAATTCCTGGAAAAACCTTACCAAACG
>JBAXPJ010000039.1:0-25812 GCA_037132335.1 Sediminibacterium sp.
TATTGTGAATCCTAAAAACGGACGAGCGTTAATTAGTGGATCGGTAACAATTATTAAGTAATGAAGTTTTTAAAAAATAGTTTAATAGTATTTACTGTTTTGTTTGCCAATATTTTAATGGCACAGCAACGACCGTATTATACGCAATATATCATGAACAATTATTTAATCAATCCTGCAGTTGCTGGAATTGAAAATTATTGGGACATGAAATTGAGTCATCGAATGCAATGGGTTGGATTACAAGATGCGCCAGTAACAACCTATATAACATTACAAGGACCATTACATAAAGCAGCTTATAATAATGAAACGGCTACAAGTTTTCATGCTGCAGGCGAAAATCCAAGAGGAAATAATTATTGGAATCAATACATCGCTCCAGATCCGCATCAAGGAGTTGGATTTACAATGATAAACGATAAAACAGGACCATTGAATCGGTTCGCTGCTTATGGAACCTATGCTTATCATTTATCATTATCTCCAATAACAAGTTTGTCTGCAGGTATTTCTGCTGGATTTACCAATTTAAGTTTAGATGCAAGCAAATTAAATTTTGGTTCAACAACTATAGATCCTGCAGTTGCAGGAAGTGGTTTAATTAATACATTAAAGCCAGATATTAGTGCAGGCTTATGGTTGTATTCTAAAGATTATTTTTTAGGATTTGCAGCACAACAAATCGTACCACAGCAAATAGCTTTTTCTGATAATACAGTGTATTTAGAAAAAGGAAAATTAGTACCGCATCTTTTTTTTAGTGCAGGTTATCGTATGCAAATGAGTGATGATGTTTCATTTTTGCCTTCTGCATTGATACGCTATATAAATCCTTTGCCCATTGGGTTTGATTTGAATGCCAAATTTCAATACCAAGATTTATTATGGGTTGGAACTTCTTATAGATTTGAAGATGGGTTTGCTGCTATGGCAGGATTTAATATTAATAATAGCATCAATGTTGGTTACTCATACGATATACAAACTTCTCAATTAAATACGGTTAGTAAAGGAACACACGAAATATTAATAGGCTTTTTGTTGGGTAATAAATATGGTGATTGGTGTCCGAGGAATATGTGGTAATTGATGAAATAATTAATACGTACTTTCTGTTGCATATAATTAATCTGAACACAATTTTAAAATCTGAATTGCCCTTCGTTTATTTTGTGACTTTTTTTATGAAAGGGTAATCCTTTTCAACAGCTTTTTTTAAATATTTTAGACGCGTCAAATCTTTAAACTAAGAGAGGCTGAATCAATTGAATGATTCAGCCTCTCTTTATATAAAGTAATAATGAACTATTTTTTAGATTCGTTCATTTTAATTGTGATATGTTGTTTTTCACGACCCTTTAAAAAAGGAGCATATTTACTAGTAATTGCTGAATCTAATAACTTGTCGTTGATTGTTAATTTACCATCGTTTAATTCAATAGTAAGTTTGCCATCAACAGCGTAGCCATCTTTTTTAATTGCGTCAACTAGTAATTTATTATCATCACCACTAACCGTTACAGTAGTAGTTGATTTACTAGAATCAGTTGATGTAGCATTCACTTTAATTTCCATTGTTTTCTGAATGCTTGATCCTGCATCTGTTTTATGTAATTGTGCCAATGAAGGAGCAATTACCAAAGAAACGATAGACATTAATTTGATTAAGATATTCATTGATGGACCAGATGTATCTTTAAATGGATCTCCAACAGTATCACCTGTTACAGATGCTTTGTGTGGTTCTGATTTTTTATAGAACATTTCACCATTTATTTCAACACCTTTTTCAAAAGATTTTTTTGCATTATCCCAAGCACCACCTGCATTATTTTGGAAAATTCCCATCAATACGCCACTTACTGTAGCACCTGCTAAGAATCCGCCTAGTGCTTCTGGTCCTAAAGTAAAACCAATTAAAATAGGAGAGATGATAGTAATAGCACCTGGTAACATCATTTTTTTCAAAGACGCTTCAGTACTAATTGCAACGCATTTTTCGTATTCTGGTTTTCCTGTTCCTTCCATAATTCCTGGAATTGTGCGGAACTGACGACGAACTTCTTCTACCATGGCCATAGCGGCTTCACCCACTGCACGTATAGCTAAAGAAGAAAATATAAATGGAATCATTCCACCTACAAATAAAGCTGCTAAAACATCTGCTTTATAAATATCAATATGTTGGTTATTTGGCATAGCAACTCCAACAAAAGCAGCAAACAATGCTAATGATGTTAAAGCAGCAGAAGCAATTGCAAATCCTTTTCCACTTGCTGCGGTTGTATTTCCAACTGCATCTAGTATATCTGTTTTTTCACGTACTTCGGCAGGTAACTCGCTCATTTCAGCAATACCACCTGCATTATCTGCAATAGGACCAAATGCATCAATAGCTAATTGCATAGCAGTTGTTGCCATCATACCAGCAGCAGCAATTGCCACACCATATAAACCTGCGCAATAAGATGCGCCGAAAATACCAGAAGCCAAAACAATAATTGGCATAAATGTAGATTCCATACCTATTGCTAAACCACCAATAATATTGGTAGCATGACCTGTGCTAGATTGTTTGATAATACTCATTACTGGGCGTTTACCCATTGCAGTGTAGTATTCTGTAATGATGCTCATTAAAGTTCCTACAACTAATCCAACAGCAATAGAACCAATTACACCGTTTCTTGTAAATTCAATACCACGTAATGACATGGTTTCTGGAAGTATATAGGATACTAAAAAATAACAAGCGATAGCAGTTAAAACCATTGAACCATAGTTGCCCATGTTCAATGCTTTTTGCACAGTTGCTGTATTTAAACCAGCATTGTCACTTATTCTAACAAATAAAGTTCCAATGATAGATAATAATATACCAACACCTGCAATCATCATAGGTAATAAAATAGGAGATAAGCCACCAAAAGCATCTACTAATTTACCGCCACCTACTGCAGTTACTTCTTGTCCTAATACCATTGTAGCTAATACAGTTGCCACATAAGAACCAAATAAATCGGCACCCATACCTGCAACATCACCTACATTATCTCCTACGTTATCTGCAATAGTTGCTGGATTACGTGGATCATCTTCAGGAATACCTGCTTCAACTTTACCAACTAAATCAGCACCTACATCGGCAGCTTTTGTATAAATACCACCACCAACACGTGCAAATAAAGCAATAGATTCTGCTCCTAATGAAAATCCTGTTAACACTTCAATTGTACGAAGCATTTCAGAAGGATCTCCATTAACATAAAATAATTGTTTTAAAACTAGAAACAAACCACCTAAACCCAATACAGCTAAACCAGATACGCCTAAACCCATAACAGATCCTCCAGTGAAGGAAACCTTTAAGGCTTGTGACAAACTTGTTTTAGCCGCTTGTGCTGTACGCACATTTGCTTTAGTGGCAACCTTCATTCCTATATATCCAGCAGTGGCACTAAATACAGCACCAATGATAAAAGAAACTGCTATGCTCCAGTGGCTTTCTGCATTTTTAGTAGCCATGAAACCTAATAATAAGGCAACAATCACTACAAAATAGCCTAGAATTTTCCACTCTGCTTTTAAGAATGCCATAGCACCTTCTGCTATATAAGTACTGATCTCTTTCATGCGATCATTACCTGCATCTTGCTTAGAAACCCAATTAAACTTGATTAATGTGTATAAAAGGCCAATAATACCCATGGCAGGAACAGCGTAAAACAAAAGTTTGTCCATAAAAAGTTTAAATCTGTTAATTAAAAAAGTCTGCAAAAATAAGGAAAATAGATAAGTTAGAAGCTTATTTTGTAATAATTAAAGTAGTAACTATCAGGTGCAAATTAAATAAATTTATAATATTATTGTTCTAATTGTGTTGTATCAGGCCTTCCTGTAAATACCGAACTCATTTTTCCTGCTGCCCAAATGCTTCTATTGAACTTGTTTCCTAATATAATTACAGTAGCAGAATCACTGATTAATCGTTTGAAAACTGTATTATTTCCATGCCACCAGCCATTGTGGTAAACAACTGTAGGGTCTGGGGGATTAATATATAAATGCCATCCCAACCCATAGTTTTTTTGACCTTTTTTCTCGTGGCTATAAGGTTGATAGGCCATATTCATCGTTTCTAGACTTACAAATTTGCCTTCATAAAGGGCTTGATCCCATTTTAAAAGGTCGCGAACAGTACTGTAAACGTTCTTATCGCCATAGATACAGTCTAGTTTTTCTAGTTTAAAGGGAGAATTATTGTAATTATAAGATGGCACATAATTGGCAGTGTCTTTAATACTAAATACAAAGCTATTTGTCATGCCAAGTTTACTAAATACACTATCCCTCATATAATTGGGAAATGTTTTTTGGGTAATTTTTTCAACAATTAAAGCCAACATAGAATAATTGGTATTGCAATAGCTATACCTTCTGTCTGGCATAGATTCCATGGCCGGTTTATATTGTACCATATAGGCCAGTAAAGCTTGGTTAGAAAGCAACCCAGAAACTGCAATAGGCACTTTAAATGTTCTGAGACGCTTAATCATTTTACCCTTTTTGTTTTTTACCATCACCACTTCTGTTCGGGTTCCATCCATAAAATGGTCGTATTTTGGTAAGCCACTTCTATGGGTTAGTAAATTTTTTATAGTGATATTGTGGTAAGGAAAATTCGGCAAATATTTTTCTACAGCATCCTCTAAATTGATTTTGCCTTGTTCCATTAAATGTAGGATAACCGTTGCTGTAAAGGTTTTGGAAACAGAAGCCAAATGAAAAGTAGAGTTGGCTGTGATGGCTTCTTTGGTTTTAAAATTGATTAATCCTCTATAGTCTTCAAATACAATTTCTCCTTTTTTAGCAAGTAGTATACTGCCATTAAACCCAGTTCTTTTGAGGGAGGTATTATAAAGCAGCTCAATTTTATTATTATAATAAGCTTTTTCTTTTTCAGACAAACGATACGTAACAGGATCTGATTTTTTTATGATAGAATCTTTTGCAGGGCTTGGTGCAGGACTGCCACAAGCAAGTAGAAGTACAGATAAAAAAGGAATAATCATTCGTTTAAGCATTAGTGTGGGTTTCGCTAAAGTGGCAAATATAGTGTCTGATACTAGGCTTGCCAACCTCCGTGGAAAACTATCATGGTGTTGTGAATAGAATAAACATTTAATTTTGTAGCATGAGTAAGCAATCAGCCACCAGTTATCCAAAAGAAAAGATAAATATCCTTTTCTTAGAAAATATCAGTGAGAAAGCGGTACAGCAATTTAAACAGAATGGCTACACCAATGTTAGAAAATTAAGCGGTGCACTAAGCGAAGCTGAACTGATAAAAGAAGTTAAAGACGTACATATGATCGGTATCCGCTCCAAAACGCAGATAACCGCTAAGGTATTGGAATCGGCCAAAAAATTACAAGCTATAGGCTGTTTTTGCATTGGTGTGAATCAAGTTAATTTAAAAGCAGCTACTAAAGCTGGGGTTGCAGTGTTTAATGCACCTTATAGTAATACCCGAAGTGTTGCAGAATTGGTGATTGGTTCTAGTATTATGCTCATTAGAAGAATCCCCGACAAAAACATTGCTGCCCACAAAGGAATTTGGATGAAAGAGGCAAAAGGGAGTTTTGAATTAAGAGGTAAAACATTGGGAATCATAGGATATGGAAATATTGGCTCACAATTAAGTGTACTTGCAGAAGCCCTAGGAATGAAGGTTGTTTTCTATGACACAGAAACCAAATTACCCTTGGGAAATGCAGTAGCTGCCAAGAATATGAAGGAACTATTAGGTCAGTCAGACTTGGTGTCTTTGCATATTCCAGAAACTGCTCAAACCAAAAACTTAATCAACAAAACCAATTTAAAGTTCTTTAAAAAAGGGGCAATATTGTTGAATTATGCCAGGGGTGAAGTGGTTGATTTAAATGCACTAAGTGTGGCTTTAAAAGAACAACATTTGGGTGGTGCAGCAATAGATGTTTTCCCTTGGGAGCCAGAAAAGAATGGCGATAGTTTTGAATCGCCATTACAAGGCTTGTCTAATGTAATTCTAACACCTCATATTGGCGGATCTACCGAAGAAGCGCAACAAAATATTGGTGAAGACGTGAGTATTAAAATGTTTCAGTTTTTAGAAAGAGGTATTACTAATGGTTCTCATACAATACCAGCTATAGGGTTACCGCCTGTAGATGGCGCTCATCGGATACTTCATATTCACAATAACAAACCAGGCGTTTTGAGTGCAATTAATACAGAACTATCAAAACATGGTATTAATATTGTTGGACAGTACTTAAAAACCAATGACGAAATTGGCTATGTAGTATTGGATGTAGACAAAAAATTATCGAATCAAGCAGTGGAATTATTAAAGAAAGTGAAGGAAACCATTAAGGTTAGAATGCTTTATTAATTGAATTATGTTGTTCAAAGCCGTAATAAAATCAATGCTTATTGCGGCTTTTTTATTTTATGATAACTGCGTTTTCATTGCTTTAATTTCAGCTGCATCTACCTGTGTATTCTTCATATTTTCATTCATTGAAATGGGTTGATATTCCATGAAAGAATTCACGCTAATTCTAGCAGATGAATGCAATTCCTTTGCACCTGTAAATGCCTGAAGATCCTTGATATTACTAGCTCTTACGCCACTGCCAGGCATAATGATAATATTATTTTCAGCTATTTCTATCAATTGTTTTAATAAGTCTTTACCATCAAATGCATTAGGTACTTGACCACTAGTTAAAATTCTATGTGCACCTGATGCTATAATTGTTGCTAATGCTTGTATAGGATCAATCGTTCTGTCAAAAGCACGATGAAAAGTAAACTCCATGTTCCCTGCTAAAGAAACCATTTCTTTGGTTCTTTTATAATCTACTTGCCCATTAGCCAATAAAACCCCACTTACAACACCTTTAAAACCAAGGTCTTTACACAGTTCAATATCGTAGCAAATCTGTTTAAATTCTGCATCTGAATACAAAAAATCACCACCTCTAGGACGGATAATTGGAAATATTGGAATGGAAATTTGACCTACAATATGCTTTAAAAATCCGTAGGATGGGGTAGTACCTCCTTCTAAAGGATTCTCGCATAATTCTAATCTATCGGCTCCAGAACTTGCAGCTAATAAAGCAGATTCAATATTAAAAACGGCTATTTCTAAAACAGAGCTCATTAAATGATATATTTTCCGGGTACCATAAAATTCTTGTCATCGGCATAGCAAACAGCAAAATCAAATCCTTTTTGAATACAATAGCCACCATATTCACCTTGTTTATTGATGGCTATAAATCCTACTTGAATGTCTTTAGCTGCAGCACCTTTAATTTTAATAATTCTTTCTACTGCTTTTTTACAGGCATTTTCGGGCGAAAGTCCCTGGCGCATTAATTCAACCACTAAATGAGCGCCACATATTCTAATCACATCTTCGCCTTGTCCGGTGGCTGTTGCAGCGCCAATTTCATTGTCAACGAATAATCCAGCGCCAATAATAGGGGAGTCTCCTAGTCTACCGCGCATTTTAAAACCCATGCCACTAGTGGTACAAGATCCACTTAAATTTCCATTGGCATCCATGGCCACCATACCAATTGTATCGTGGTTCCAGTTGCCATTTTCTAATTTTTTAGGGGCAAAAGCTGTTTGATTTTTTGAACTTTCTATATTGATGACGGGTTTATATTGGCTTGTAATTAACCAATTATCATACGCTTTTTTTGCAACTTCAGATAGTTTTTGTGGTTCAAGCGGAAATCCTTGGGCTACAGCAAATTGTTGCGCGCCAATGCCAACGAGCATTACGTGTGGGGTTTTTTCCATTACTCTTCGTGCAACAGATATTGGATGTTTGATTCTTTCTATAAAAGCAACGCTTCCGCAGTTGGCATTTTCGTCCATTATAGATGCATCTAAGGTTACAAACCCATCACGATCTGGATTTGCGCCTAATCCTACACAGCAGTTTTGAGAAGCTTCTGTAACCATTACGCCTTGCTCAACAGCATCTAACGCACGTCCACCTGTTTTTAAAACATTCCAAGCCGCTTGATTGGCTAAAATTCCTTCGCCCCAGGTTGATATAACTATAGGCTTACGAACTGATGGCTTCGATTTAAAACTTGAAAATGATATGGCTGATAATCCTAAGGACCCTAATTGTAAAAATTTTCTTCGCGCTAACATCCAATATATTTTATGGAAAATTAAGTCAAATCTAAATTGATAGGCAGAGAAATATCTAATTAGTTAGAAATCTTCTCATAAAACATTTGATTGTTTCATTGTAACAATTTATCTATTGTACCATTTTCAAATCACAACATTGGTTTGATAATATCATATAGTTTATTATTAATTCTACATACAAATAACTTATAATTAATATTATGTTAAATAGAGTATTAATGAAATAATCTTTTGCTATACTGATGAGTAATATCAGCTACGTTTTCATGCATTTAGTAATGATTAAATGATTTGTAGATTTTGGCAATTGATACTCCTATTTATCCAAAATAAAACCGCCTCAAATAATTGAGGCGGTCTATTATACTTATTGTGTTATAATTCTAATTAGAATTTACCATGCAATACATCGTATTGTTTGTATTTAGCATCAAACGCGTCAAATGCTTTGGTGTCTTTTCCACGTACTCTATCGCGTTTGTACTGGAACATATTGGCTAAAAAGTCAACCGATTTATTACAAATACTTTTATCTGTTGAATTTCTATCCTTTTTGGCATTCTCTATTGCAAATGTTTTCTCTAACCATTCAATGGCATTGTCTAAATTATCATTAATTGGCTTTTCTAAATCTTGGTTTGCTTTTAAGATTGGTTCAATCAATAATTTGAATTTAGCATCTAATGCTGCTTTTTTCTTTGGATCCTTCTCAACTGGTTTTGTACTATTAATTTGTTGCAAAGACTTAATGTTTGCAGCTATTTGATCGTCTACTAAGCCAAAGTTATTGTAATAGATTACTCCAATATTATAAGAAGCAATGGCGTTTCCTGAATTTTTATCAAATGCTTTTTTATAAGCATCTATACCCTTTTTCTCAAATGCTTCTAATTTTACACTATCGTATTTGTTTTTTTCTTTAGCATCATGTTTAACACCAATGAAAATTTCACCAAATTGTAAGTATTGCATTTCAGTCATGGTTCCTGCTGCATCTGCTTTGTCGAAATAGCTGATTTTTTGATCTAAACTAAAATTTCTATCAATGTATTCAACTTCATAGTCACCCCAATTTTCTTTTGGAAACGCTACTTTAGCTAAGGCAAGATATTTATTAAAATCATTTTCATTTTTCTCATTCATGTAATTGAGAACCAAGTATTTATACACATCTGCATAACCGTCTGTTTTTACTTTTGCATTTGCTAATCTTGCATAATATTTACAAGCTAAAGCTGCTTTTGTAGCATTTTGTGCTGAATAGCCTGCATATAATATAGAGGTGGTATCAAAAGCCATTACTGTGTCTTTTGTTAACTTATTTTGAAATAAGTAATCACTATAGCCTACTGCATACCCAAAATAATAAGAAGCTGAATCCCATTTCTTTTCATTGAAAGACCTAATTCCATTATTAAAACCATAAGAATACATATCAAATATAGCATCTGAGGTACGTTGCTTTATTAGTGTAAAATTTGGGTCTAATTCAACTAATTTCTTTATAGCATTGTCTACATCTGTAATTAATGTTGGATATTTTTTCATTGACTCTGCATCCTTTACAAAGGACGCATAGATTTTAGATCTAAAGTACCAATACTCGGCTTTTGCTAGTGCTTTAGGATCAATTGAAAGTTTATCAATTTCAATTTTAGCATCGGCCATTTTATTGATTAAAACGGCTGTATTCACTTTTTTAAAATCTTGTGCTTGTGTGCTAATTGCTACAAAAGCAATCATCGAAAGCAATAGAAGCTTCTTCATAAAAGGAGTGTTTATTATTGATTTTCAGTTGGTTGAGTATCTGTATCTAAATTTGTTGTTTCATCATTTGGAGCTGTAGCATCTGTAGGTGTTTCGGTTGTTTCCGCATCTTCTGATCCTTCAACTATTGCACCATCTTCTAAAACGGCTTCTATCACTTCATCATCTTGGTCTTCAATATGAGAGATAGCTGCTATTTCATCGCCTTCGTCTAAGCGAATCAACTTCACTCCTTGTGTAGCTCTACCAGCTGCTCTAATATCTTTAATACCAGTTCTAATGGTTACACCAGATTTACAAGTAATAATAAGATCTTCTTTTTCTGTTACGTAAAGAATTCCTACTAGACTACCTGTTTTTTCAGTAACATTAATTGTTTTAACTCCTTTACCTCCACGATTGGTAATACGATATTCGTCAATAGCCGTTCTTTTTCCAAAACCTTTTTCACTTACAACTAAAATGGTTCTCGTTTCGTCGGCTTTATTTACGCAAATCATTCCTATCACTTCGTCTTTTTCGTCGTCAACTTCAATACCTGTTACACCAATGGCACCTCTACCGGTTGAACGAACTTTGGTTTCTTCGAAACGAATGGCACGGCCACTTTTTAATGCAAGCATTATTTCTGAACTACCATCTGTCATTTTTGCTTCTAGTAATTCATCGCCTTCTACAATTGTAATGGCATTTACTCCAGTACTTCTAATGCGGCTAAAATCTTCTAGAGATGTTTTCTTAATCACACCTTTTTTAGTACATAGAACGATATAATGACTTTGTACAAAATCTTTGTCGTCTAATTTTTTAACTTCAATAATGGCTTTTACTTTATCATCACCTGGTAATTGAATTAGGTTTTGAATAGCGCGACCCTTACTTTGTTTTTCGCCTTCTGGAATTTCATACACACGCAACCAATAACACCTTCCTTTCTCTGTAAAGAACATCATGGTATCATGTGTAGATGCCACAAACAAATGTTCTACATAATCTTCTTCCCTTGTTTTTGAACCTACTGCTCCTCTTCCACCTCTGCGTTGTTGACGGTATTCAGTAGCAGAAGTTCTTTTAATATATCCTAAATGCGAAATAGTAATAATCACATCTTCGTCTTCAATTAAATCTTCAATACGCATTTCATCTGCTAAGTATTGAATATCGCTTCTACGTTTATCGCCAAATTTTTCTTTAACTTCTAGTAATTCAGTTTTAATTAATTCGAAGCGTAAGAATTCGCTGCCTAACAATTCTTTAAGTCCTTTAATGGTTAAAATTAAACCGTTAAACTCATCAACAATTTTGTCGCGCTCCATGCCTGTTAAACGTTGCAAACGTAATTCCAGTATGGCTTTTGCTTGTATTTCAGATAAACCTTGGGCTTGTTTGTACAAGTCGTCGGTTAAGTCTTGGAACATGCTATTGTTCAAGTACCAATTTTCTGATTGGCTCTTTAACATCAACGCATCTTTTGCTTCATCTGGTGTTCTACTGCTTCTAATTAAAGCAATTACTTCATCTAAATGATCAAGCGCTTTTAAATATCCTTCTAAAATATGTGCGCGTTCTTCTGCTTTGCGTAATTCAAATTTAGCTCTACGTATAACCACTTCCATTCTAAATTCAATGAACTCAACAATTAGTTGTTTAAGGTTCATGATTTTAGGACGGCCCTTGCTAATTACCACATTATTAATACCATAACTAGTTTGTAGTTCGGTGTATTTGTATAATTGGTTGATGATTACTTGCGCAATAACATCTTTCTTCAAATCAATTACAATACGAGTGCCTTCACGATTATTACTTTCGTTGTTTACGTGTGCAATTCCTTCAACTACTTTTTCATTAACTAATTGACCAATTCTGTCTGTTAAATTATCGCGGTTAACTTGATAAGGTACTTCTGTAATAACAATTTGTTCGCGGCCTGATGCTTTGGTATCTACATGGCATTTACCACGAAGTACTACCCTTCCACGACCGGTCATTAAACCTTGTTTTACACCTTCCATTCCAAAGATGATTCCACCTGTTGGAAAATCTGGCGCTTTTACATATTGGATTAATTCTTCGCAAGTAATTTCATGGTTTTCTATATAGGCAATACAACCATCAATTACTTCACTCAAATTATGAGGAAGCATATTGGTTGCCATACCTACGGCAATTCCAGAAGAACCGTTCACTAATAGTTGTGGGATACGTGTAGGAAGTACTGTTGGTTCTTTTAAAGAATCATCGAAGTTTAACTGAAAATCAACTGTGTCTTTTTCAATATCATCCAACATTGCTTCTGCAATTTTATGCAAACGCGCTTCTGTATAACGCATTGCTGCTGGTGGATCTCCATCTTGGTTACCAAAGTTACCTTGGCTATCAACCATAATGTAACGCATTGTCCAATCTTGCGCCATACGTACCAAGGTATCGTAAATAGATGCATCACCGTGTGGGTGAAATTTACCCATTACCTCCCCAACAATACGGGCAGATTTTTTATAAGGCTTATTGCTATAGTTGCCCAATTCTGTCATAGCATACAAAACCCTACGGTGAACTGGCTTAAAACCATCCCTTACATCGGGTAGTGCACGACCAACAATTACCGACATCGAATAATCGATATAGGCAGTTTTCATCTGTTCTTCAATATTTACGCGAATGACACGATCATTATCGCTTGTTTGCTCTGGTAATTGGTTCTCTTCCATGTAACTAATTAGTAGTTAAAGTTTGTTCAATTTTATGGCTATTTTAAAAGCCGTTTTCAAGGTGAGCAAAGATAGGTTAATAAAGGGGCAAAACCGCTGTAATTACTTGTTTTTTGAGCTGTTTTATCCACATTATTTAATTGAACAAATTTGTACTTTATTGGGCATTATTTTGATTGTTTTTGCCTAAAAAAACTAGAGATAAATAGTTTAAAAAAATAGTGTTTGAATGAATACTTTTATAGAATAGATAATGGGGTATTAAAACCCCATTATTTTAAAGACAATAAACTAATGCTAGAATACACGTAATATATTTAAAATGAACGACTTACAAGAATTATATCAACAAAAAATTACTACTAATTCTACTACTATCCATTTAATTAAAAACAAACTTTTATATGTTTCATTCAGTAGGATGTGCGCCTTTTTAATATTGGGCTTTAGTATGTATCAACTTTTATTGCATTTTCAATTGATATGGCTATTCACATTGTTGGGTTCAATTATTGGATTTTTAGCCTTAATCAGTTGGTTTATTCAATTGAAAAACAAGGAAAAATATTTAATACAATTATCGATAGTTTATCAAAACGAAATGGATTGTTTAAATGGAAAGTTGAATATGTTTAATAATGGCAGTGAATTTGCATCTGTCGAAAGTTTTTGGGATGATTTAGATATTTTTCAACAGGGTGGTTTATTTCATTTAATGAATCGATCCTCTACGCATTATGGTTTACATGCATTGGCTAATAAATTACAATATCCATTACTAAATAAGGCTGAAATTCTTGAAGAGCAAATAGCTATTCAAACATTATCGAAACAGATTCCATTGGTTGAATCTATCATTACCACTTCTCTTTTACATAAAACAGACTATGCTTCTTTAGATGCAATTTTTCTTTGGTTAAATAGCGCTAATCAATTACACAAAAGTGCTTGGATTAAGTTTGTTCGTTATGCTTTTCCTGCTATTAATATTGGTTTAATAATCTATGCTTTAATAACTGGAAATCTTTCTTTTTTTGGAATTAGTTTTTTACTTGGTATTGCGCAAATCGGTTATTATTTTAAATATTTACAAGAGAATTTTGGCTTATTAAGTAATAAAGAAGCAATACTTAAACAGTACGCTGAAATTTTAAAATTGTTTAGTACCATACAAGCAGCAGAGTCTGCTGTGTTAAATACTTATAAAGAAAATGCAAAACAAGCATGTACAGCAATACTGTCATTATCAAAAATATCTAATAGAATAGACCAGCGTTTGAATATATTAATCATGACTTTTTTTAACCCCTATTTTTTATATGATATACAGAATATGTGGGCTTTAGAAGATTGGAAAATTAAATACCAACATGATCTACAAAAATGGATGGATACGGTTGCTGCTATTGAACGATATAATTCTTTGGCTGTTTATGCTTATCAGTATTCAGAAAATATTTATCCTACTATATTAGATAATCAACTTTCAATTCAAGCAACGGGTTTATCGCATCCTTTGATACAAAAACAAAACAGGGTTTCAAATGATATTGTTATTGGACAACCAGAAAAGCTTTTATTAATAACAGGATCTAATATGAGTGGTAAAACTACTTTTTTAAGAACCCTTGGTGTTAATTTAGTAATGGCCCAAAACGGTCTGCCTGTTTGTGCTACTGCTTTTTCATTTTTACCTATGAATATTTTTACATCTATTCGTATTAGTGATTCATTACAAGAAAACACTTCGTACTTTATGGCGGAGTTAAAAAAATTACAGGCTTTAAAAAAAGGCGTTAAGGAAAGTAGCGCTTCAATAGTTTTAATAGACGAGATATTACGAGGCACTAATTCAGACGATAAATATTATGGCTCTGAACAATTTGTAAAAGAATTGATTCAATTCAATTGTATTAGCCTTTTTGCTACACATGATTTGAAATTAAGTGAATTGGAAACGGAATATCCGAATCAAATTGCAAATTATTGTTTTGAGAGTAGTATTGTAAATGAAAAACTCCTCTTCGATTATACGATTCGAAAAGGAGTTGCTCAAAATAAAAATGCTTCTTTTTTAATGAAGCAAATGGGCATTATTTAGGGCCCTTTTGCTTTTTATTATTACTATTTTTTTTGTTTTTTGGTGCATCTTCCTCATCATTTTCTTTTCCAGCATTAATTACCCATTCATAATCTAATTGTCGTTTTTCTAGATTTGCCGCAATTACTTTAATCAGTACTTTGTCGCCTATTCTAAAACTGCGTCCACTCCTTCTTCCAACCAAACTATAATCGCTCTCAATATGTCTAAAATCATCGTAATCCGACAATCCTATTACACTAACTAAGCCTTCGCATTTGTGTAAAACAGTTTCAGCCCAAAATCCAAAACTTGAAACGCCAGAAATAATTGCTTCAAAAGTATCTCCAATATAAGTTTTTAAGTATTCTACTTGTTTGTATTTGTTGCTGGCACGTTCACATTCCATTGCAGCTCTTTCTCGCTCACTAGAATGCTTACATTTCTCTTCCATTTTTTTATCAATGATAGGCTTGCCTGTTAACACAGATTCTAAAATTCTATGCACCAATATATCGGGATATCGTCGAATAGGGGAAGTGAAATGACAATAATATTCAAATGCTAATCCATAGTGACCAATATTTTCGGCAGTATATACCGCTTTTGCCATTGTTCGAATACCCAATTGTTCTAATACATGTTGCTCCGGTTTTCCTTTAGCATCTTCAAGCATTTGATTAAAACTTGCAGAAATTTTTTCTGCACTTGAAATATCAAAACCATGACCATATTTTTTTGCAAAGCTGATAAATGGTTTCAATTTTTCTTGATCTGGCTGATCATGTACCCGATAAGGAAATGGAATTGGTTTTTTATTGATGTGTTGTTTGGCTACATTTTCTGCAACAGTTTTATTGGCTAACAACATTAGCTCTTCAATTAATTGATGGGCTTCTTTGCTTTCCTTTATCATAATTCCAATTGGCACACCTTTTTCATCTAATTTAAATCGCACTTCTTGAGAAGAAAAATTAATGGCTCCTTTTGCAAATCGTTTTTTTCTAAAACCTTGTGCAATTGAATTGAGTAATAGAATTTCTTCTTTGCAATTTCCTTCAGAAGTTTCTATAATCTGTTGTACGTCTTCGTAAGCAAATCTAAAATCTGAATGGATGACTGTTTTTCCCAACCAGTATTGTTTGATTTCTCCTTTGTCTGTCATTTGAAAAATTGCAGAAAAAGTAAATTTGTCTTCATTAGGGCGTAGTGAACAAAGTTCGTTAGATATTTTTTCTGGTAACATTGGATTTACACGATCTGGCAAATAAACCGATGTTGCTCTTTTGTAGGCTTCAGCATCTAGGTCTGAATCTGGAGTAACATAATAACTAACATCTGCTATATGTACACCAATTTCATACATCCCTTTACTTAATGTTCTAATTGATATTGCATCATCAAAATCCTTCGCATCTGCAGGGTCAATTGTAAACGTTAGAATATCTCTACAATCCCTTCTTTTTGCTATTTCAGCAATATCTAAAATTACAGGTAATTTTTCGGCAGCTTCTTTCACATCTTCAGAAAACGATAAAGGGAATCCTGCTTGTGCCAATAACTCTTGCATGGCCGCATCATTATCATCTTCTGGCAGCAATACTTTTATGATTTCTCCTACTGGTTTTTTATCTGTTTTTTCCCATTTTACCAATCGTGCTACTACCCTGTCTTTGTGTTTAGCACCCATGATTGAAATTAAAGGGATGAACAAATCGGGCATTGGTTTATCTGTATCAGGCACAAAGAAAGCATGATTGGTAGATAATTGTAAATGACCTATAAATTCTGTTTGTTTTCGCGTGATTACTTCTATGATTCGCCCTTCTTTTTTTCCGGTGCGCATGTTTTCTCTGGTGACTTTCACACGAACAGTATCGCCATTAAGTGCTGTGTCAAAATCTCCTGGACGCACCAATACATCTTCTTTTTCAGCATCAACAATTACATAACCCATTCCAGAACGGGTCACTTCTAACCTACCCTTTAATGTTAATGCAGGGGTTGATTTTTGCTTTTGTTTTTGCTTTGATTTAGACTTACTCATAACTTGGTAGGATTAAAACTAAAATGTTCTATAAATGACAAAACCTGTTCATTGAATATTTGACCTTCATCAAATAGAAAACGGTGTTGGATTGGTAAAACATAGATGGGTAAATTGGTTAGTTCTTCGGTGAACTTACTCAATCGTACGGCATCTTTTTCGGTGGTTAAAATTAATTTGTCTTTTGAATTGATTTCTTCGAATAGCATTTTTATTTCTGTCAAATCATCAATAGAAAAAATATGGTGATCGGAATAATCTTGTTGGTAATAAGTATGTACCTGACTAAGTAAATAATCTTTTAATGGTTTAGGATTGGCAATACCACAAACCAATAAGGCTTCATCTCTTGGTGTAAGTATCCATTCATCATCATTATCTAAAATATGATAAGGTGTGCCATATTCAATACAAGTGAAAAATAATTTTTGGTCGGCTTCTGGTTGTAAACTTCTAATTATTTTTTGCTTTTTCTCTTCGGTTAATTCTGGCGGACATTTAGTAACAATAATAATTTCGGCTCTTTTTGCAGAAGACCATTCATCTCTTAAATCACCAGTAGGTAAAAAGAAATCTTGAGAATATAAATTACTGTATTCGGTTAATAAAATATTTAAGCCAGCTTTTACACTTCTGTGTTGAAATGCATCGTCTAAAATAATTGCTTGTAATGTAGGATGGTCTTGTAATAAATGAGGAATACCTACTAAACGCTCTTCGCCAACTGCAATGGGTACATCAGGAAATTTTAAATGAAACAACATGGGCTCATCGCCTATTTCAAGTGCAGTGGTATTTTTATGTGCCAATACATATCCAGAAGTTTTTCTTTTATAACCCCTACTAAGTGTGGCAATTTTAAATTGAGGATGTAATAAGTTTAATAAGTATTCAACCATTGGAGATTTTCCTGTTCCACCAACAGCTAAATTGCCTACACAAATTAATGGGAAGTTAAATTCAGAATAAGGTAAATAATGCTTATCAAATAAACGATTCCGTATATATATGACTAATCCGTACAATAATGCAAAAGGAATTAACAAAACACGAAAAGACTTTAAAAATAGCGTGTTAAAATTCATAGATATGCTGCGGTGTAATGCAGTACGATAAAGGTACGTCAAATTGGTCTTTATCGGTAATCTGTGCAATAGGTTCGAAATACGAAAATCCTATTTTAAGTGTATTGGATGGGCATTTTGCAAGATATCGATCGTAATATCCTTTCCCATAACCTACCCTATAGCCTAATTCGTCGAAAGCCAATAGAGGAACAAACACAATATTTATGGATGCGGGGTTGATGATGATACCATCTATAGGTTCTGTAATACCTAATTGGTTAGTATTAAAATTGGTGTTTTCATCAACAATCATTGCGTCCATGTTTTGATTTAATGGATTTGTTATAGGATAAGCAATTTGTAAATGAGGAACCATTAAGTGTAAAAACCTAGTTGCTAATGTTACATTCGGTTCTTTATGGTGCTCAATTGGCCAGTAACTCAGTAAACAATCTGTTGAATCAAAAGAAAATTGTTGAAATTGAATAAGTAAAAGATCGTCGAGTTTTAATTTCTCTTGATCAGAAATATCTTGACGCTTAGTTTTAAATACTTCTCTGATTTCTTTTTTTGTCATGGTAGCAATATATAATTGACCATTAATCTTTGTTTACAAAAAATGAAAATACGGTTGTGCCATAATTTCGTTGGAATTCAAAATTGGGCATTTTTTCGTATTGGTTTCTTGGCGTATGTTCTAAAACAAAAAAACCTGATTTAGCTATTAATTTTCTTTCAGCAATAATTTTAGGTATTTCATCAATAGCGCCAAGTGCATAAGGAGGACCTGCAAAAATAAAATCAAATTGTGTTTTAGCTGTATTTAAAAAAGCAAATACATCCATTTTAAGTAGTTGGTAATTTTCAACACCTAATGCTGTACAGTTCTTTTGAATAAACTGATACATGGTAGGATCCTTTTCTACAATGGTTAAATCAATCGCACCACGTGATGCAAGTTCGTAACTAATACATCCTGTACCACCAAACAAATCAAGTGTTTTAATTCCTTCAAAATTCATTCTGTTTTGAAGGATATTAAATAACCCTTCTTTAGCAATATCTGTGGTGGGTCTGGTATGTGGCATGTTCGTTGGTGGTTGAATGCGTCTTCCACCAAACTTTCCTGAAATTATTCTCATGCCATCAATTTATAAAAAGGGGTAAACGTATAAGCAGGATATTTTTCTAGACCAATTTTTATAGTATTATCTAAATTAATTTCATCGAATGAAACAATTCCAAAAGACAGTTTTAATTGTTCGTACAAGCCAATTTGTTGGTCAATCAATCCACTGATTTCAATTTGAGTTTGTATAGCTGATTGTCCATCTTGTTGTATGATTCCAAGTAGATAGTACAATATATCATCGGAACTTTTAAAAGAATAGGTTTGTGTTAATTGTAATTGATTGTTTTTTATATATACTACAATGATATGCTGATGATACACTACTAATTTTAAAAATATTGGTGACAAGTTATCTCTTTCAAATACATCTCTTAAAATAGGAGAATATGCATGTTGAATATTGTAAAGAATGAAATTTCTATTTAGAATATCTATTAAAGAATTTTTTATTCGATAAATAGTTACAAATGGAAGAGAATATTCAATTTTATCATGTTTTATTATGGTGCTCTCTTCAGGACCATATACTAAGGATAAAAAATCCTCCGCTGAGGAAGCACTCAAATTGTTTAATGGTAACAATAGCGCCTCATTTATATTAAAATAAATGCTGGTATTAGAAAATGATAAGCCTATTAAAGCCGATTGTTCTTTTATTTCAAAAAATATATCAGACCAATCTCCATTATTAATACTGTATTGAAATATTTCAATGGCTTCCATTTGCGCATTTACCGTATTTTTTACCAAGTATACCACTTGTGTTGGGCTAATTTCAACAAATAGATGATTTGTTGATTTATTGGTATAATTGGGCTTGTTTCCGTAAAATCCTATCCACTTAGTAACCATAATCGTCTTATTGGTTATGCAATGATATAAAAAAACTATTATGGATGGAAAGCGATTTGTGCAGATATTAATATTGTTACTTTGCAGAACATTATGAATAACCTATCAGATACCAATAATTTACAAGTAACAACTAGCCATAAACAGATATTACGGATAGCTCTACCTATCAGTTTGGCAATTATGGTACCCCAGCTGAATTTCATTACAAATAATATTTTTTTAGGCGGGTTAGGTCAAGAAGCATTGGGTTTGGCTGGAATTACAGGCGTTTACTACCTGATTTTTGCGGTGGTTGGTCATGGTTTGAACAATGGTTTACAAGCCTTAATTTCAAGACGGGCAGGTGAAAATAGAATTGATCAAATAGGCAAATTATTTACACAAGGCATTTATATATCTTTTGGATTTGCTGCTATTGGCATTTTATTAACCTGGTTTTTGGCGCCAATGATACTTGGATGGGCTTTACATGATCCACAAAGAGTAGCTATTGCCGTTCGATTTTTAAATATTCGCATCATTGGTCTACCTTTTTTATATGTATACCAAATGCGTAATGCCTTATTGGTAGGCACAAATCAGTCTAAATACCTGATTATTGGAACAGCTACAGAAGCGGTTGTGAATGTGTTTTTCGATTATGGGTTGATTTATGGAAAATTCGGATTGCCACAACTTGGGTTTAATGGTGCAGCTTATGCTTCTATTTTTTCAGAAATTGCTGGGTTGTTCGTTTTATTTACGGTACTACGAATTAATGGAATAAGTAAACGTTTACAATTATTTAGTACATGGGTATTTGAACCCATTAATAGTAAATTAATAGTGGTACAGTCGGCTCCACTAATTGCTCAGCATGCTATTAGTATTATTAGTTGGGAGTTTTTCTATATTTTAATTGAGCACCATGGTGCAAGAGACTTAGCAGTTTCAAATACTATGCGAAATATTTTTGGATTCTTTGGTTGTTTTACTTGGGCTTTTGCAGCAACAACAAACACCATGGTGAGTAATGTAATTGGACAGAATAAACACGATTTAGTTATGCCACTCATTAAAAAAATCATGCGTTGGAGTGTTGGATTTGCTAGTGTGGTTTGCTTGTTACTAAATCTTTTCCCACACGCGTTTTTATCAATTTACGGACAAGGCGAAGACTTTATACAAGCAGGCATACCCGTTTTAAGAGTGGTATCTTTTGCATTAGTACTAATGTCTATTTCTATCGTTTGGATGAATGCAGTAACCGGAACCGGAAATTCTACCATGAATTTAACTACAGAATTTGTAGCCATCATTTTATATTGTATTTATGTATTTACAGTGTTGGAGAAAATGCAATTACCTATTACTTGGGGATGGGGCAGTGAATTGTTATATTGGACTAGCCTATTGGTTCCTTCTTTTTTGTATATGCAATCTGGAAGATGGCGAAAAATAAAAATTTAAGCAGATAAAATCATACCTGCTTAAAAAGTATTATTGATTCGCTTTCAATTCATTTACTAAATTAATATAGGATTGCATAGCTTCTTCCTTACTTGTTCCTTTTAATTTAGCCCAAGCTTCGTGTTTAAATTTTGCAACAAAATCAAATGGATTAGAAGGACCTTCTTCTTGCGTATCACCTTCAGATGCTTGTTTAAATAACGAATACAATTTTAAAAGGGTTTCATTATCTGGTTTTTCTGATAATGTTTTACTGTTAATAGTGGCTTGTTGAAATAATTCTTGTAATTCCATGTTTTTAAGTTTATAAGTTAATTATTGAACAGCGTCTAATAGCTTTGCGCCTTCTGCTTTTAATGCAGCATCATCTGCTGTTCTATTGGGTAGTTTAATTAATTTGTTTAAAGTTTCAATTGTTTGAGTGGGGCGATGATTGTCGCGATATGCTTTTGCAAGGTCTAAATAATTCAATACAAAATATGGATCTGCAGATTTACATTTTTCAAAATGTACAATGGCCGAATCTAAATCGCCATCAGGCATTCCTCCATAAAATAATTTAACTGCCACTTTTTTTAATCCCATTAAATTGACCATTTCGTAATGCCATTTACCCAAACTGTAATTTGCCCTGGCATGGTTTGGATTAATAGCTAATGCTTTTTCGGAATACGATTTTACATCCTTTACGTATTGAACTATTTTTTTATTTTCAGTTTCTATATCTGTCATTTTACCTGATACCATTGCCATTACATAATTAGCATCAGCATTTTTAGCATCAACATCATAGGCTTTTTTTGCAAATACCATTGCGGATTCTGTGTATAAACGTTTATTTACTTTATTTAATTCTCTTCCCCCTAGTCCAGCATTTAATTCTGCCGCCTTTACCAATGCTTTAATATTGGTGGGTTCTATTGCAATTATTTGTTTGTATTTATCTAGTGCTTCAATATCTTTTAATTGTCGTTCAAAATTATCAGCCTCTTTAAATAACAACACTGATTCTTGTGATTTTGCAAAAAATGCACTCAAACAAAACAATAATAAATAAATGAATTTCATTTTGAATATTTTTTAAGAACTTCTTTTTAATTTAAATTGAACACCCACATTACCAATGAATTCTTCAATTGGTGGGTTCATTTTTTTTATGCTAAAATCTATAGATGAGGCGAGCTGAAACTTATTTAAAATTGTATAACAAAAATCAGTTGCAATTGTTTCTAACAAAGGGGTTGGAATTTGCATTCTCTTTTGAAGCATATTAAAAACTTCTGCATAATCAATTGTTTCAGATATTGATTGAACAATTTGATTATTTGTACTAACCTCAATTTTAATATCAACTACATAGTTGTTTCCCAAGGTTTTCTCTTCCTTAAAAATTCCATGGTAAGCATAAAATTTAACGGCATCTAAATGAATGGTAAGCATATTGCAAAAATAAAGGCGATTAGCTGAATGCTATCGCCTTATTTATATTTTGTAAATTAATTATGAAAGTCCATTAGCTGTTAAATAGCGTTCTGCATCTAAAGCGGCCATACAACCACTACCTGCTGCGGTAACTGCTTGACGATAATTTTTATCTTGTACATCTCCTGCAGCAAAAATTCCTGGAATATTTGTTTTAGAAGTTCCTGGTACTGTTTGTATGTAACCAGTTTCATCCATATTGATGAAGTCTTTAAAAATACCACTATTGGGTTCGTGTCCTATCGCAACAAAAAAGCCACTAACAGGAATCTCTAATTTTTGATTGGTTGCTGTATTTAATAATCTTACGGCTTCCACCTTCTTCTCTCCTAGTATTTCGTCGGTAACACTATTCCAATACACTTTAATATTTGGGGCGTTTAATACGCGGTCTTGCATTACTTTACTAGCACGCATTTGGTCTTTTCTAACAACCATATGCACTGTAGTACATAATTTAGACAAATACAATGCTTCTTCAGCAGCAGTATCTCCAGCTCCAACAATGGCTACTTCTTTTCCTCTAAAAAAGAATCCATCACAAACAGCACAAGCACTCACCCCAAATCCATTGAGTCTTTCTTCGCTTTCTAATCCTAACCATTTAGCAGATGCACCAGTACTTATAATGACTGAATCGGCTTCTATCCATTTTTCTTCGTCTATTTCAACTTTGAAAGGACGTACACTAAAATCTACTTTAGTAGCTAACCCATAACGAATATCTGCTCCCATACGGGTAGCTTGCTTTTCAAAATTAACCATCATTTCTGGCCCTTGAATTCCATCTGGATATCCAGGATAGTTTTCAACTTCAGTAGTAATTGTTAATTGTCCACCTGGTTGTATTCCTTGGTATAAAACCGGTTTCATATTTGCTCTTGCGGCATATATGGCCGCAGTATATCCAGCAGGACCAGATCCAATTATTAAAACATGTACTTTTTCTGTTGCTTCGTTTGCCATTACAATATTTTTAGAACATACAAAATTAAATCGCTTACACTACTTAAACGATATCGATTGTACACAAAATCGGATTATTTGGGGATAATCAATGTTTTATATTGCGCTGCATAACCACAAAATGATCCTAAAGCATCATTATTGATATTCCCAATAACTTTTCCTGGTGCAGAAAATGGATTGCCAATTGAAGAAAAAGCGAATTCCCAAGTACGCCAAAAATCATACGTCTCTTTTGTAATATTACACAGTTTAACCGTTGCAGTATCGCCTTTAAAAAAGTAACCATAATTTTTGCGATCAAATGGAAGATTACGATCAACTCCTCGGTCTATTTGAACACTATATGTTTTGCCATCTACAATTTGATCGTCAAAAACACTGTTGAATCCTGGTAAATACTGTCCTTTATTTTGTTTGGTAAAATAACGAATATAATTACCTAATCCTGGTGGATCGGTTACTTTAGTCATTAATGAAACCTGCGGTGAATCAGGATAATTTTTTAATGGCTCCCACCAAATTGAATCGATTGTTTTGGTGAGAAAGGGTATTGTAGTTGTAGCAGAATAAGTTTGATTATTATATTGAATGGTTAGGAGATATTTTTTTCCTAAGATGCCATTGAAATTGGTACTCGCTGTACTAGGATCATTACTATAATAATATAAATTACCAGTATTTAATGGGATCTTAAATTCTTTTAATTGTTGTGTTTTTGTTCCGTCACTAATACTACAGATGGCATTGTGAACAAAACTATTGTACAACATGGCAGAATCTAATGTGGCAAAATATCCCATTGAGGTAGTTAAAACAACCATTGGGGCTTGATTGTTTTCAATTTGAGCATCTACTACTAATTTACTTGTAGTTGCATCAGGTGCAAAACTGATATCCTTTTCGCAAGATAAAATTGAAAAAATAAAACAAGATATAATCAGCCATTTATGCATAGAACGAATTTACAAAATATATAACAGGGAAATAGATAAATGGTTTGCTAATTAAATGATTGTAACTGGTAATTTATTAAATTAAAAGAGGCTATATCAATTGTGTGATATAGCCTCTTTCTATTATATAATCAATACAAATTGTATTGAAAAAATTATCCTAAATATGCTTTCAACGCATTGCTATATCTAGCTTTTTGTAAACGCTTTATGGCTCTTTCTTTAATTTGACGAATACGTTCTTTGGTTAAATCGTATTTCATTCCAATTTGTTCAATTGTAACACCATTTTCTCCGTCTAATCCAAAATAAGCATTTACTATTTCTGCTTCGCGAGGACTTAAAGATTTCAGCACCCTGCGAATTTCTTCACGCAAAGAATCCTTCATAACATCTTCATCAGTATCATCGCTACCTTCTAATAGATCGCCCATAGCAACATCTTCTGCTTCGTGTACCGGTGCATCTAATGAAGTATGACGTGTATTACTTTGGAAAATATTATTGATTTCTGTTTCGCTCATTTCAAGAATTTCAGCCAACTCTTCGGTAGAAGGTTCACGCTCATGTTCTTGTTCAAATGCCATATATGCTTTATTGGCCTTGTTATAAGTACCAATTTTGTTTTGTGGTAAACGTACCAATCTACCTTGTTCAGCTAAAGCTTGTAAAATTGATTGACGAATCCACCATACAGCATATGAGATGAATTTAAAACCTTTGGTTTCGTCAAAACGTTGTGCAGCTTTAATTAAACCCAAATTTCCTTCATTAATTAAATCACTTAATGAAAGGCCTTGGTGTTGGTATTGTTTTGCTACGGATACAACGAAACGTAAATTCGCTTGAACTAATTTGTCTAAAGCCCTTTGGTCACCCATTTTGATTTTTTGGGCAAGTGTTGTTTCCTCTTCGGGATTGATCATTGGAATCTTAGAGATTTCCTGTAGATACTTTTCAACGGCCTGTGAATCTCTGTTGGTAATCTGGGTAGCGATTTTGAGCTGCCTCATAGTCTATTATTGTCTTAATGAATGTTAAACGTGGAAAAGTTGCAATTGTTATATT
>JBAXPJ010000040.1:0-25687 GCA_037132335.1 Sediminibacterium sp.
AAGGCAACAGGTGATGGAGCTAATACCATAAATGTAAATGTTGTTCGTGCATTATTATCTCGTTTTGGATTATTTGAAGGCACTTGGAGAAAGTATAATAATTTAAGTAATGCAAACACTTATTTAACTGCTTGTGCAACGTATTCTCAAAAATTATTAACAAGCTTTCCTAGCGTAATGAGTAGTTACGATGATGTAAATAATTCCGAAGATTTATCTGGTAAAGCCGGTATAATTTTATTTAAGCAGTATATTACTACTATTTATAATAATCCAATGCTTACCCGTTATACAGCAAGTACTTCATGGAATTGCGATGTTCCAAAAAGTGCAGTGGAAAGTTTCTTATGTACAGATGGTCGCCCTATTTCTACTAGTACAGTTTATATGGGCGATGACTCAATGTATGCATCATTTAAAAATAGAGACAGGCGCTTATATTTTACTGTAACACCTCCGTATAGTGTTAAATTTATAAATAAAAGCATTACAGCTCAAGCATCAAATTCAGACAATCTTTGGGCATTCGATGCATTTCCGCAACATGGTGCATTTGTTAGATTAATGAATGATAGTATTCCTGGTAATATCAATAAAAGATTGCCATTCCTTGCGCAAACACAAGACATGAAATCTGGAAATGTGATACCTAATATTCCGCATTTCACTTCTTACACTGCTGCATTAAGTAATTTGCCAACTGATGCAATTGCAATTAGCCAAGCAGTGAGTAAATTAGGATATTATTATTGGAAATATTTTAATAGGTTGCCAATGGATGGCGCAAGTACCTATGGAGGAACGCAAGACTGTCCACTATTTAGAATAGAAGAAGTTATGTTGAATTATGCAGAAGCACAATTTGAATTAGGTGCATTTAACCAATCTATAGCCGATGTAACAATCAATAAATTAAGGCCAAGAGCAAACGTTGCAAATATGGTGGTATCTGCAATCACTGCAAATTTCGATTTAAAAAGAGACCCAACAGTAGATCCGGTTTTATGGGAAATTAGAAGGGAGCGTAGAATTGAATTGTTTGGCGATGGCTTTAGATTCAATGATATTAAAAGATGGAAGAAAGGGGCTTACCTAAATGATTATCAACTTGGTGTAAAAATCAACAAAGCGGATTATCCAATTTATACTGCATTCAATATTACGAATGTAAATATTTTAATTGATGGCGGTACAGCTATTGGGTATGTGAAAAACTCTCCAGTGCCTTTAGGATGGCTAGATAAATATTATTTAGAGCCTGTGCCTTTACAAGAAATAGCAATTAATCCTAGATTATCTCAAAATCCTGGTTGGTAAAAAATATTAATAGAAATAGAAAACGCGGATTATTTTAATCCGCGTTTTTTATTGTGTTAATCATGTATAAAATTTTCAATACTTTCTTCTTCTACTTCTTTAAATAAGGCGATAAAATTGGTTGCCAAATTTCATATCCTTTTTTATTCATGTGTAAGTTGTCTGATAAGAATATATCCGACATTATTTTTCCATCACTATTAAACATGCTTTGATATATATCTACAAAATATGTTTTACGATGTTTTTTTGCAAATTGTTTAATCATTCCATTTGCTTCTATCATTACTGGCCAGAATTTTTCTCTGCTAGGGCTTGGTTTCAATGAAACAAATACAATAGATACTTTGGGTAATTTTGTTCTTATTAAAGTATGTAATGTTTTAAATCGCTCAAACACCTTTTCTGCAGTAGCATTACCTGCAACATCATTCTCGCCACAATAAATAATAATTTGCTTGGGGTTGTATTTAAAAATCACCTCTTCTGCAAAATATATTACATCGGGCAACGATGATCCGCCAAACGCCCTATTTAATATAGTATATCCAGGGAAATAGTTTTTTACATCTACCCATTTAGTAAATGAAGAACTCCCAATAAATAAAATAGGGTTAGTAGGAGGTGGAGTTATTGAATCTAATTTTTTAAAATAGTTCACCTCTTTTAAAAAAGGCTGTGCAAAGGAATTAGTTGCAATATTAAAAAGGAATACGAAAGCAAAGATTGTTTTTAAAATTAGTTTGTACATGTTTAAATTTCTTTAATTGAAAGTAGTGTAATATCAATCCATATTTGTACAGTTAGGCATTTTATATATTTACGCACATTATTTTTTTTATTTCTATTTAATAAATGTGAATAAACCAGTATCGTATAAATATTTCGTCAATTTTTGAATCTGTTTAGATGCTATATAGATATTTATTATTTGATATTAAATTAATTCATATAACTTCATGCTATCCCTAATTTAAAAAAACTTGATAATGAAACCCTTAATCATTAGAAAGATAGGCATTGTAATGATGTCCTCAATCGTCTTGTACAGCTGTACAAAATCTGTAGATCTAGTAGATCAAACCACACCAACACCTTTACCAACACCAGTTTCCGAGAGTAGTAATCCATCAGACCAGTATTCATTTGGTTTGTTAGCCATGGACCAATCTCAGTGGGCGAGTGTTCCGGTGTTTTCAGAGAGTTTTATGGCCAGTAGAACAACTACTTATGGTCAAACAAACGCTTCATTACCAACCAATTATTTATTGGCAACACCCACTGTAAGAGATCAAGGCCAAATTGGTTCTTGTACTGGATTTTGTGGTGCAGAAACCAATGAGATTTTGGCTTATTACAAGGCTAATCCAACATCAGGTAGTTTTGGTTCTGGATTAACAGTAGCTACTGGTTTATCTGCTGCATCGACTACATCTCATGTTGTAAATAGTAGTTTATTTGGCACATCAAGTGCATTGAGTCCGTTATTTATTTATTATGTAGAAAGAGTGGTCATTAACAAGCAGTCAATCACTGCCGATGGCGGTGCTTATATGGTAAATATTCCGCAGGCATTACAAGGCTTGTCTAATAATACCGGTACTGGAACCGCTTTAACTGCTACTGTTTCAGGTGCTTCATATACTTTTTCTGGTGATTCTTACGAGAATTTGTATCCTTATCCTTCTAATGGATCGAATACTTCAGCACAATACAAAACTGCTCCTTCAGCTGCTGCTATTACGAATGCTGCGAATTTTAAATTAAGTGTTCAGAATGGAACTACAGGTAGTACAGGAACAACTAATAGTGGCTATTATGTTATTAATTCTACTAACCGTGTGAATGATGTGAAAGTTGCTGTATCCTTAAAAAAACCAGTAATGATGGGCTTTAATGTCTATGACAATACTAGTTATAAATATTTTGAAGGATTAGGTGTTTTAGGATATGCTCCTACAAACTATACCTATAACCCACTTACCACAGCTGGTGCGCTTGTACCAGGTTTAAAAATGTTGGGCGGTCATGCAGTTCCTATTGTAGGCTACATTGACGATGCAACACAACCAGGTGGTGGTGTTTTTATTTGCCAGAATTCTTGGAGTACAAACTGGGGCTTTAGAGGCTATTTCTATATGCCGTATTCAGTTTTACAAAGTACTCAAATTGTTCCTGCAGGTAACTTATATGTAGCTACCATTTAGTATTGTAACTGTTTTCTGTTCGTCTGTTAGTTGGCTTAACCCGCCAAAAGGGTTTGTGTGATTGAGTTGGCTGAAACCAAATTTGATCTTTAATCTCGTGCAATTTTGTGCAAACTGTTTTTTCCAACTAAGCTTACTCCCTTTAATAAGTAAGTTGGTTTTGGGCAGTTCAAACAACAAGCTCATCCCTTTTTGAGTTGTTGTTTTTAAAATTGCAGTTGTTGAAGGGTTCAATTTCTCGGTTTCTAATGAGATATAAAAGTGAAGATTAATCTACTAGTAGAAAATACCAACTAGTTTGTATTTTTAATAAAATGGCAAATATTTTTTCAATAGCCTCACCAATTTGGTGGGGCTATTGTCATTTAAGCCTGAAATCCTTTCATAATCAACTTGTTTTAATTAACTTAACGCATTTAAAAATTGCTTGAATCAACCATAAACTATGAATCGTAAAGAATTTGTAAAAACAACAGGCCTTGTAGCGGCTGCATTGGCTGCAAATAAAGGATCTGATTTATTTGCCAGGACTAATGCCCAGAAAGTAAAATTAGGCATCATAGGGGTGGGTCAAAGAGGTAGGGGGCATCTTGCAAACCTATTAAAGCGCGCCGATGTTGAGATTGTGGCTATTTGCGATGTGGATGCGCGTTGTATGAATGTGGCAAAAGAATTATTTACTACTGCAAAAAAGCCTTTACCCAAAGAATATTTAGGCGATGATAATATTTGGCAACAAATGCTTCAGCAACAATCCTTAGATGCTGTAATAATTGCAACCCCTTGGGAATGGCACAAACCAATGATTATTGGATCATTAGATGCTGGTATAAAATATGTAGGATCTGAAGTAATTATAGGTATTAGTTTAGAAGACCATTGGGAAGTTGTAAGAGCTGCAGAAAAACACAAGGCCCATGTAATGATGCTTGAGAATGTATGTTACAGAAGAGATGTAATGGCCGTTTTAAATATGGTTCGCCAAGGTTTATTTGGAGAGATTATTCATTTACAAGGTGGCTATCAACACGATTTACGAGATGTGAAGTTTAACGATGGAAATCATGTGCATGGATTTGGTGTGGAGTATGGACCCAAAGCCAGATCAGAAGCACGTTGGAGAACCGAACATGCAATTCATAGAAATGGAGATTTATATCCAACGCATGGTATAGGACCATTGGCTAATTATATAAATATTAATCGTGGCAATCGCTTTCATTCGCTTTGTTCATTTTCTACAAAATCTAGAGGCTTACACGATTATATTGTAAAAAAAGGAGGAGCAGATCATCCAAACGCTAAACTGAATTTTAAATTAGGAGATATTGTTACCACGTCTATTAACTGCGTGAATGGAGAAACGATATTATTACAACACGATACCAATTTACCTCGACCATATTCATTAGGATTTCGAGTACAAGGTACAGAAGGCTTATGGATGGATGTAAACAACAGTATTTATATAGAAGACAAATCTGCAAAGCCACATGCTTGGGACGAAGCAACGCAATGGTTAGATAAATACGATCATCCTTTATGGAAAAGATGGTCGAAAGAATCTGCCGATGCTGGGCATGGTGGGATGGATTTTTTTGTGTTACAAGCTTTTGTTGAATCCATCAAACAACAATTGCCAACGCCACTAGATGTATATGATGCAGCTACTTGGAGTGCCATTTCTCCATTAAGCGAACAGTCAATTGCTTTAGGAAATCAAACAGTTGAATTTCCTGACTTTACAGGCGGTCAATGGATGTATCGGAAACCAGTTTTTTCATTTGGAGATGCTTATTAAATACATGAAAAATAAATCAATTATTTATCTTTTAATTTGTGTAATTGGAAAGATACAATGCAAGCCTAGTCAAAAAAATATAAGTTCAACAAACTTTCCATCGGAGTTAGTCAATTTTGTTCCCTATAAAAA
Organism: Sediminibacterium sp.; assembly: GCA_037132335.1. Lineage (GTDB taxonomy): Bacteria > Bacteroidota > Bacteroidia > Chitinophagales > Chitinophagaceae > Sediminibacterium. The sequence continues at coordinate 5,458 of JBAXPJ010000040.1, forward strand.
CAATCCTGTTTTTACCGGAGCAGGCCAAGATGATTGGGATAAACAAATTCGTGAAAGGGGTTATATTTTAAAAGAAGGAAATGCCTATCATTTATGGTATACGGGGTATTCTAATTCTAGCAAAGATCCTAGAAGGTTTTTAGGTTATGCAACTTCTACAGACGGCATTAATTGGAATCGTTATTCTAAAAATACCATTCATGAAAATGATTGGGTAGAAGATATGTATGTAGTAAAATCTGCTAACACTTATTACATGTTTGCAGAAGGTCAAGGCGATACGGCGCATTTACTTACATCAACCGATAAAATTCATTGGGATGAAAAAGGGCCACTAGATATCCGACAAAAAAATGGCAGCCCCATTGCAAAAGGGGCTTTTGGTACACCCACTGTTTATATTGAAAAAGGTATTTGGTATTTATTTTATGAAAGAGACGATAAAGGCATTTGGCTCGCTACATCAACAGATCATACAGCTTGGACCAATTTGCAAGATGAACCTATTATTACCATGGGGCCTGAAACATACGACCAGTATGGCAATGCAATGGATCAAGTAATTAAATATAAAGGGCTTTACTATGGCTATTATCATGCAACTGCATTTAAAGATTGGCACGAATGGTCAACGAATATTGCAGTATCTGCCGATTTAATTCATTGGAAAAAATATGCCAACAATCCTATTATAGGAAACAATCAATCAAGTGGTATTGTAGTTATTGATGGAAAAAATATTCAATTCTATACCATGCATCGAAAAGTAAATATGTTCTTGCCAAAATAAAAATATATGCCCACTCAATTAAGTTCCGAAGATTTAAACAAACGACTATTATCGCTAGATTTTATGCGCGGTTTTATTATGGTTCTTTTAACTATTGAAAGCACTGGTTTGTTTAATGTATTATATCTAAATTCTAAAGGCGGTTTTTTAGAATCTTTTTTCATACAATTTAAACACCATCCTTGGAATGGTTTGCGCTTTTGGGATTTAATCCAACCAGGATTTATGTTTATTGCAGGAACTGCTATGGTTTTTTCTGTAAACAAACTGAAAGAAAAAGGAGTTAGTCAATTAACGATTACAAAAAAAATATTCAAAAGATCTGGCTGGTTGTTTTTTTGGGGAGTGCTTTTGTATGCAGTGCACGAAACTGGTTTAAGTTTTGAATTATGGGACGTGTTAACGCAATTGTCTGTTACATTGTTAGTGGCTTATTTTATTGTTCAATGGCCCACTAAATACCAAATAATATTCTGTGTAGTATTATTAACTATTACCGATTTATTATTTCGTTTCAGTAGTATTCCTAGCTTCGACCAAGGCTTTACTAATCACCATAATTTTGGAAATTATATTGATACTTTATTGATGCATAAAACAAGTAGGGGCGGATGGGTTGCTATTAATTGTATACCAACTTCTGTTCACACAATAGCGGGTGCTTTATTAGGAAAACTATTATTGTCTAATGCGAATAATAAAATAAAAACAATTTTAATTTGGGCAATTTCAGTATTACTAGTTGGTTATGCGCTTGATCTCCTTCAAATAAATCCTATCATTAAACGAATTGCTACAAGTTCCTTTACCTTGGTATCATTGGGCTGGTGCTTGTTAGCTTTTGCAGCTTGCTATTATTTTGTTGATATCAAACAGCATAAATCTGTTTTCTTTTTTGATGTAATAGGATTGAATTCAATTTTTATTTATTTATTTTTTGAACTACTTGGTGGTTGGTTAAATCGTTATATCAGTTTGTTAGTGGGCGGCTTGCTTAGTTTTACAACGCTTATTTTACCTGCTATATCTATTATTTCCTGTTTGGTTGTTTTTGCTATTGAATGGGGGATTTGTTATTTTTTATATCGGAAGAAAATATTTTTTAGGTTGTAAAGATGTTTAAAATAGCATGTTTAAATACATAAGATAATTATTTTTTTTCGGAGACTTAAATGCTAATTTCACTTATCAAATCATAAAATGAAAAAAACATTTTTACTAGTTCTGCTTATTGCCATTCAATTTTCTTTTACACCCAAAGAAATTTCATGGGTAGCCATTGGAGATTCTATTACCTATTTAAATGAGCACCAAAACGAAACGGGCAATAGAATTACCAAAGGTTATATGACAAGGGTAGTGGAGCAATTGTCGAATATTCATTATATAAACCAAGGCCATAATGGTTGGACGGCTATTAGAATAGCTACAGAGATTGACAAGTTAGGAATTACTAAAGCAGATGTGTATACCATATTTTTAGGAACCAATGATTGGTGGGGAGCTAAGCCACTTGGCAGTTTCAGCGATTATGAAAACAATACGGGTAATGCAACTGTAAATGGCGCATTTAGAACCATTGTAAATAAATTGCATAGCTTAAATGCAAACGCAAAAATTATTTTCATCACTCCAATGCAGCGTGTTGATTTTGTTTACATTAGTAATTTTAAAAATAATGCAACTGGATCTTATAGAGCAAAGAATGGTCAAGAACTTGAAAAATTTGCAGATGCAATTGTTTCAATTGCCAAATATGAAAAATCTGCTGTAGTGGACTTATACCATGCTAAGGGAATGGATCACCAACACTTGGTAAACTTTAAACGATTAAAAGATTCAGCATCTGGTAATTATATCAATTATCCCTATCCACAATTTATTGATCGTCCGTTTAATCCTGCAACAGACGAATATCCTTATCCTGTTGAAGCGTCTAATATCACTTTCGATGGATTACATCCTTCAGATAAAGGATATGAATTGATAAGTAATAAGTTGGTGAAATTGTTTAAGAAGTTTTAATTATTTATTTAAGCCAATATATCATTTATCACATTGCCTGATACATCAGTTAATCTAAATCGACGGCCTTGATATTTATAGATGAGTTGCTCGTGATTAATACCCATGATATGCAATAAGGTTGCTTGAAAATCATGCACGTGTACAGGGTTCTTTACTATATTATAACTGAAGTCGTCAGTTTGTCCGTATGTTGTGCCAGGCTTAACACCTGCTCCAGCCATCCACATAGTAAAACAACGTGGATGATGGTCTCTTCCATAATTATCTTTTTCTAATTTACCTTGAGAATAAACAGTTCGTCCAAATTCTCCACCCCATATAACTAATGTATCATCGAGCATGCCCCTTCTTTTTAAATCCATGATTAATGCGGCTGATGCTTGATCGGTTTGTTTACATTGTTGTTTCATTCCTGATGGCAAAGATCCATGATGGTCCCAACCTTGGTGATATAATTGTACAAAGCGAACATCTTTTTCTAATAATTTACGAGCCAAAATACAATTCGCTGCAAAAGTTCCTTTCTCTCTACTATCAGGTCCGTACAATTCAAAAACTTCATCTGATTCTTTTGATGTATCCATTACATCGGGTACCGAGGTTTGCATTCTAAATGCTAGTTCATATTGAGACATACGCGCATTTACTTCTGGATCGCCCCATACATCATTTTGTAAATTATTTAATTGAGATAAATAATCTAACATTTCTTTTCTGTCTTTTCCATCATAACCTTCTGGATTATTTAAAAATAAAACAGGGTCATTGCCCGATCTAAATTGTACACCTTGGTGTTGAGAGGGTAAAAATCCATTGCCCCATAATCTAGCATACAAGGGTTGGTCTCTGGCTGCATTTTTTGATACCAATACAATAAACGCTGGTAGGTTTTTATTTTCTGAACCTAATCCATAACTGAGCCAAGAACCAATGGAAGGTCTGCCTGGCAATTGATGACCAGTTTGAAAAAAAGTTAGTGCAGGATCGTGGTTAATTTGTTCGGTAAACATCGATTTAATAATACATAACTCATCCACCACTTGTGCAGTATAGGGTAGTAAATCACTTACCCAAGTATTTGATTTTCCGTATTGTTTAAAATTCGCAAAAGAAGATGCAATAGGTAATTGCGCTTGATTGGCACTCATGCCTGTTAAGCGTTGACCGTTTCGTACAGAGTCTGGTAGGCCTTGACCTTGCATGTTAATTAAGCCTGGTTTATAATCAAATGTTTCGAATTGAGAAGGGCCACCACTCATAAATAAATACACCACACGTTTTGCTTTGGGTGCTATGGTTGGTAATGCAGCTAAAATTTGTTCTTCAAATGATTTGGTTGATATACTACTACTTAATAAAGATCCTAATGCCATAGCACCTAAACCACCAGCCGTACTTTTTAAAAATTTCCGTCGCTCTATTTTTTTATTTAAAGCATCTAATTCTTGGAGATGCATTTTAAAATTTTTATCCTCTAACATAAACTTATCTTTTAGTAATGCTTGCATCTGAATTTAAAATAGTACTTGCTACTACTGTATTTGCAGCTACCCAACAGGCATCTAATGAGGTATTAATTTTATACAAACCTGTTTTTAACCACCCTTTTGTTTTTGTAGGATTCGCTTTGAACTTATTGTATTCATTTATTTGCAAGTTGGTTAATAGTAAAATTTCTTTTGCATTTGGTGTTAGTCCTGTAAGCTGTCTGTAAGCATTTGTAATAGCAGTGGCGGTATCTTTCTGTTGGCTCATAGATTCGCCAATTACTTTTGCTGCTTCAATAAAAGTAGGGTCATTTAAAGTTACCAATGCTTGTAAAGGGGTGTTCGTAGATTGTCTTCTTACGACACATGAAGCCCTAGAAGGCCCATCAAAATTGGCGAGTGTTGGATTGGGTACTGTTCTTTTTAGTACGATGTATAAACTACGTCGGTAAATTTCATTGCTAGTGTCTTGTACATATTTAGTGCCATTAATATCCCAAAGACCTTCTGGTTGATAAGGGTAGATACTCTTTCCGCCAATGGCTTTATTTAGCAAGCCGCTTGCCATTAGCGCGTTATCTCGAATCATTTCAGCACTTAGTCTTGTGGCAGGTCCTCTAGCGAGTAATCTGTTTTCAGGATCTTTTTCTTTTAATGCAGCACTTGCCCTTGAATCTTGTTGGTAAGTGGCCGACATGACAATTAATTTATTTATTTTTTTTACGTTCCAATCAGATGCGCTCATTTCAATGGCTAACCAATCCAATAAATCTAAATGACTAGGCATTTCTCCTTGGTTGCCAAAATCCTCGGCAGTTTTAACCAATCCCATTCCAAAGAAATTTTGCCACAAATGATTTACAACTACTCTTGCTGTTAATGGATTGCGATTGTCGGTAAGCCACTGCGCTAGGCCATATCTATTTTTTGGAAGCGTACTAGAAAAGGGTAATATTTTTTCAGGCGTATTTGGAAATACTTCTTTGCTTGGTGCATCATATTGTCCTCGAGTTAATATAAAAGTTTTCTTTGGCTTTGGCATTTCTTGCATGACCATTAATTCTTTAATATGCTCTGTGGAATCTGAAAATATTTTTCTTTGTAATTGTAGTGCCTGTTTGGCAGTAATTATATTTGCGTCAATTACGGCAGCATAATAGTCTTTTAAAATTTCAATATCTTCTGTGCTTAATTGATTTTTTGTTTTCTGTGTGATAAGATCCCAATTCGTTTTTTTAGCCAATACTTTTATTTCAAAATTGGTTAACGCTCTATTGTATACTACTATGTCGTCAATCTTACCGCCTTTAAATCCTAATCCCCTGTTCCAACCACCAAACTGTAAAGCAGGTTCGTCTTTCGAAAAAAAGAGGATGTCTTTATAAAGTTGATCAATGATAGTTTCCATTACTATTGGGCTTCCGTCGATATATAAATTATATCCATTAGCTGTGGAAGAGCCATCGTATGTAAGCGTGAGTTGTATCCATTTATTACGTGGGACTTCTGTTGTAGCAATTTTTGTAATGGCATTAGATGGCGCTGTATGTGCCATTGTTATTTCTAACTTATTATTTTTTAAATAAACATTGTATCCTTTAAAATTGTATAATCTTTCTGCATTGCTTTTATGAAAAATAACGCCCTCTTTTAATTCTTTAGGAATATTCACCCAAACCCCAATACTAAAAGGATCTGATTTTCTAAATATGCCTATTTCTTTTAAATCTAAATAGCTATCTCCATTTAAAACCAAACACTGGCCTGATGTATTCTTTTCAAAAATAATAGCTTCGCTTTTAGAATTGCCATCACGTTTTAAAAGGGCTGTTTTACTATTGTTAACTAAGTTTTTTAAGGAATCTTCAAATGTATAATAGCCTTGTAAATTATTGCTTGGTATGCTTTTGCTTGAAATGGATGTATATTTTTCGTTTTGTAACCAATCGTTAAAACCTGATAATGAATTTTTATAAGCTTCTTGTAAATCTTTTTCTTTTTCCTTGATTAAGTTTTTTATATACGCAATTGTTTTTTCTTGATTTTGGTTAGGTAGCATTAAAGTGGGTGTGGGCATATCGTCATTCCATGATATTTGACCTGCTTCTCTAACATTATTAAAAAAACTATTTAATTGATAATAATTTTCTTGAGATACAGGATCGAATTTATGGTCATGACATCTTGCACATCCTACCGAAATAGATAAAAAAGCTTCGCCAAATGTATTGGCCCTATCCATTACATATTCTGTTTGAAATTCTTCTTCTATAATGCCACCTTCCATATTTTGCGGATGGTTTCTATTAAAGGCGGTGGCAATAATCATGTCTTTAGTAGGATTGGGCATTAAATCTCCGGCTAATTGATAATGCACAAAATTTTTGTAAGACATGTTTTCATTAAACGAACGAATGACCCAGTCTCTATATACCGACATATCTCTTGTTCTGTCAACAGTATATCCATAAGAGTCTGCAAATCGAGCTAAGTCTAACCACTGTGTGGCCATTTTTTCGCCATAATGTTGTGAACTTAATAATCGGTCTACTTGTTTCTCGTATGCGTTTTTACTTGTGTCATTTAAAAATGCATTTATTTCTTTTATGGTAGGAGGCAATCCTGTTAAGTCTAAGGATAAGCGCCTTAATAAAATCTCTTTGGATGCAGTGGCACTAGGTTTTAAATCTTCTAATTGTAAACGATTGATAATAAAATTGTCTATAGGATTGTTTACTTGAAAATTATTAATAGTTGGGATTGCTTTTTTTTCTGGCGCAACAAATGCCCAATGCGGTTTATACACAGCGCCATTTTCAATCCATTTAATGAGTATTGCTTTTTCTTTAGCACTCAAACTCAAATGCGATTTAGGAACAGGCATTAAATAGGTAGGGTCTGTAGATATGATGCGGCGAAATAATTCACTTCTATTTAAATTACCAGGATAAATAGCCACCTTACCCGGACTCTCAGGTAAAGGGCCATAAGCAGATGCAACAAGGTCTAATCTTAAACCTGCTTTTTGTTTTGCCTTATCGGGTCCATGGCAAGAAAAACATTTATCAGATAAAATAGGTTTTACAAGTTCATTATAATCAATAATAGCAGGTAGTTTAAGGTACTCCTTGTTTACGTCTTCTGGCAATTTTGGAATAGTGGTAAATGCTAAGATTAGCAAAACGAATCCTATAAATAAATAATATTTTTTCATTTCTTTTGAAATTTAAAATCACCCATTTCAATGGTCACATTGGGTCTTTCTTTTTTAAACTGTTCAATACCATTTTCGGTGACCTTTGTTTTCCATAAATAAATTACTGATAAGTTTTTAAAAGAAGCCAATTGTTTTAATCCTTCATCAGTAATATTTGTTCCATAAAGATTCAATTGTTCTAAAGCTGGTAAGTCTTTTAAATAGGGTAGGCAGTCATTGGTAATGGCCGTATTTTCTAAATTCATTTTTTTGATATTTGATAAACCAACTAGTAGTTTAATATCGGCATCTTTAATTGGTAAGTTGCTCAACTTTAATATCACCAATTGCTTTTCAATTTTTTGTAAAGCCAATAAGCTGCTATTTTCGAATGGAATTACATTCACAAAATTCGCCATCACAAATGGTGATCCTTCTTGTAAATTTGATAAGATGATATTTTGATTTTTAAAAGCTTCTATTGTAGAACTGCTGATTGCAAGAGGAAGGTTTGTACTAGTCGCTTCAACTGAAACTTTATTATTAACTGATGTATTATTCAGTAAAGTTTCTTTATTATTAAACACAGTATCTAAATGTGGTGCAGATTTTTTTTTATTATTAGATAGTGTGTCAATGCGGTCATTAAATGATGCACCCGATAATATCCATTGTTGAATACTATTTATTTCATTGCTGTTTAGTTGGTGTTTGCCCTTTGGAGGCATATGTTTATCATCTTCAATTGGCAATACTAAATTAGTATAGAGTGGACTTTTTAAAATATTACCTGCTAATAAAATAAGTCCAGATTTGCCGCCTTTTTTTATAAAAGCTTCAGTGTCTAATCGTAATAAGTTTTTTTGTTTTACTGCAGAGTGGCAATCGTAACACTTTGTTTTTAATATTGGCGCAATTTCATTTTCATAAATATTATACTTTACTATTTTAATAGAGTCTTTTCCATTGGTAACAATACTGGTAATTTCTTTTGGTTGATTTTTAATGGTATCCTGTTTATTTAAACTTGTTTTTTTACTAGTGTTAAATAAATAGTTTTCGCCGTGTGTGATAGTGGCTCCAAAATGTCCGGTAATGGTTATTAAAACAATCAGAAGAATTACTAGCAGTTTTCGGTATTGTTGAAACAAATATACAAGGCATCCCAAAATAGCGGTTGCAATTCCTGTCCATTGGTGTTTAAATATTAATGCAGCATCATATTCGCCAGATAAAGACAGTAACCAACCAGCAACACAGGCTGCTATAGCACTCATGCTGCCTAGTAAAAAAGACAATGAAATAGCATCCTTTAAATTAATTGAACTAAAATGTTGGTAAACCATTAAGATCGCACCAAACAACAAAATGCCAATAGGCAAATGCACTATAACTGGATGTAAGTGGGCAACGAATTCAATCATAATAAATAAAGGCGCATGCTTGATTAGTAAATTAATTATTAAATGCAAGCATTTAAATGGATAATTAGTTGATAATTAATGTTGGTTCTTTTTTATAAACTAACCATCCCGTTACAATAACAGATATAGTAAAATAGGCCAATAATATATTGCTCAATTGAGGATAAGCATTAGATGTTCCAAACCAATCTCCTAGATAAATAAGAATTGCAATACCAGTTGCCGCTTTTAAAAATTCCCAAATTAAAGAAGATTTATTGCCATCCATAAAATCAGTTAGTGCATAGATGTAAATAAAAATAAATCCACCATAAATAAATATATTAGGGCTACCAATTGTTGCTAGGTGGCCTAAAAAATAACTGACAAATGCAAAAAGCATCATTAGTTGAATCCATGTTAAAATTGAAATTAGGGTTGAATTTTTTGTATCATATTTATCAAAATTATGAATGTCGTCAATTTTATAAACAGGATATTTTTCTACTACATCTGCTGGTCTCCAACCTGTTGGCATAAACCAAATACGTAGTTTGTCTTTAATGCTATTTGCACGCCAAGCATCTGTAATTAACAACCACATGTGAACGAAGTTGATTTTGAAAGGATTCCATGTTCGCATAGGTCTAGTAATGCCATAGATAGGTGTTACTTCTGGTAGTTCTTCTTGGAAAGTTCCAAAAAATCTATCCCATATAATAAATATCTGCCCCAAATTTTTATCGAGGTATTCTTCGTTAAATGCATGGTGCACGCGGTGATGCGATGGAGTAACAATAATATATTCTAAAAATCCCATTCGGTTAATAAACCTTGTATGGTACCAGAATTGTGCAAAAAAATGAATGGGTGTAATGGTGGCAATTACTACTGGAGAGATTCCTAATAATGCCGCGGGAATCATAAAGAATGAAAATATTTTTACAAAAGAAGAAATAGGTTGTCGAACAGCACAAGCTAAATTAAATTCTTCGCTACTATGGTGTACGATATGGCTATTCCAGAAAAAATTAATTTTGTGTTCTATTCTATGAATCCAATAATGCGAAAAATCCAATACAACAAAAGCAATTACATAAGTTAACCAAGTTAAATGAATATGAGTAAGTGCAATTTTACTTTCTATCCAACCATAACTAATAATAGTAATACTCAATCCTAACACATTTTTAGTAACCATACTCATTGCTGAACTTAGGCTACTAATCATATCCATTTGAAGTACTTGCTCTTTTGCTTTGTACCAGCCAAACAATTTTTCTAGTAGAATTAAACTAAAAAAAACAGGCATAACAATTAGCAAGATCTTTCCATACTGTTCCATATGTAATTACAGTTTTATGTGTAGCGGGTTTGTTACAAAATAAGTCCACTCAAATTACAGGAATTTAATTCAATATTGTCTAATATTTGTACGAAAAAGAGGATTAGTTAAAATTATTATTAAGAGACGTCGAACAATCTGGTAAAATGGTTTTCTAAATGATCTCTCATACCATTTCTAAATAACTCAGGGGTGCCAAATTCAAGTATATCAACCAATCCTTTGTGCGATAAGAATGATTTTAATGAGGTTTGCTTTTTTAGTAGGCCACTATTGTGCACATAATCAAAAACGGGCAAAAGCATTTTTTGAAACTTCTTAAGAGTAGCATTTCTAGTGATTTTGTACAATTTTCCATGAAAAGCAATTTCATGTTCTACATTAAACAAATAATCTTGGGTAGTGGGAGGCTCGTTTTCTACAATCTGCCTTAATTCAGCAATATCTTCTTTTGTAATTCTAAAAAAAAGTAAATCTGCCATCCCAATTTCAAGCACAAGTCTAATTTCGAATACTTCTCTTAGGGTTTCTGGAGATAGAATATGTGGATTCATACTCTTACTCATATTAATAAACAGGTCTGGACTAGTAATAACAGACCCTTTTTTCTTTTTAGATTCAATTAATCCCATCATTCTTAACCGAAGCAATGCTTCTCGAATAACGGTACGACTAACCCCCAATTTTTCGGTTAATTCTAATTCAGTGGGAATAGAATCTCCAACTTTAAGTTTCTGTTGTTGTAATAATTGCACCAGTTTAGCCTCTACTTTATCAACTAGACTAGTATTTTCTATCGAATCAAAAGCATCTTTAATATCTTCTATTTTCATCCTTTCAATATAAATTAATACAAAAATACAGAGAAACACCCCGTTTTAGAAAATTCCTTACACAAGGTAGTTTTATTTAATACGGTTCATTCAACCCCAAAAAACCTTCAAAACAATGTGAATAAAAAAGTTTTGTTAAATTCTTTTTATCCAATTACCTTTATTATGTCATACATAATAATGTAAATATTAAATATCTTTTATGAATTTACCAAAATTAAAATCATTGCTATTAGCAAGTTGCTTTTTTCTGTTTGCAACAGCAATGGCGCAAACTAAAAAAGTATCTGGTAGAGTTTTGTCCGACGAAGATGCAAAGCCTATTTCAGGTGTTAGTGTTATGTTGAAGGGTAAAACAACTGGTACTCAAACTACTATTAATGGAGATTTTACTATTACAGCATCAAAAGGTGATGTATTAGTTTTTTCATTTATAGGCTATACTTCACAAGAAGTTACTGTTGATGCTTCTGCAAGTTTGTCTGTATCTATGAAAACAGATGCCTCAAATTTAGGGGAAGTAGTAGTGGTTGGTTATGGTACAATAAGGAGGTCGAAATTAACATCCTCTGTATCTAAGCTAGATAAAAAGTTTTTAGAATCAGGCGTGCGTGCTAATCCAGCACAAGCGTTGGCAGGAACCATACCTGGTTTGCGTGTTTCTACAGCAACCGGTCGTCCGGGTTCACTTCCTTCAATTATTTTAAGAGGAGGAACCAATTTTGATGGTAGTGGAAGTCCATTGGTAATTATGGATGGCCAAATTAGAGGTTCATTAAGTGATATCAATCCAGAAGAAATAGAAAGTATTGAGGTGTTAAAAGATGCTTCTGCAACTGCTATTTATGGCGCTAGAGCTAGCAATGGTGTAATATTAATTACTTCTAAAAAAGGTAAAGCTGGTGTATCTGCAGTTACTTTAAAAGTTAAGAACGGAACCAATTATTTACATGTGCCCTATGAATTTTTAAATGGGGGTGATTATATTAAATGGGCAAGACTAGGTGCAGAGCAAGCAATAAAAAATGGCACATTAGCAACCAATAATATTTCTGGTGCAGGTCCTAGAGGAACTGGTAATGTTTACAAAGATGCAGCTGGTGTAATATTAGATGGTAATTATGATTCTAGGGCTATTTGGAGTGTAATGCGTTTAGATAATATCAACCAAGAATTATTAAATAAGCCAGGATGGAAGTCAATGAAAGATCCTATCAAAACAAATGCTGCTGGTGTTTATGACCCAGCTGGTACTTATGCAGATTTGATTTATAAAGATTTTAATTATGGCGATTATGGTTTGAATAAAACAGCACTTACACAAGATTATAATATTGGAATGTCTGGTGGAAATGATAAGGGAAAGTATTTTGCTAATCTTGGATTTTATGACGAAGGTGGTTTGTCTTTAGCTACTTTTTATCGTAGAGTGAATTTTACTTTCAATGGTGATTATAATATTAATAAATGGTTTAAGTCTGAAAGTAGCATTCAATATGCAAAAGCAAATTGGAGAGATGAATCTATTACAAATGGTGAATCTAACTATTGGGCACGTATGCTTTCTGCACCTCCAACAATGCAAGGAACTAATGCCAATGGAGATTTAATATTAGGCAGAGATAATAGTGATGGTAATCCGGTAATTAATATAGACAAGTACAAAAGAAATAACCAATCTGATAAGTTTACTTTAAGCCAAGCTTTTAGAGCAGATATCACAAAAGGCTTATACCTTAAGGTTACTGGTTTATTAATGTATGACGAATCTTTTTCCGAAGCTTTTAACCAAGATTTTAGAACGGGTATTATGAGTTTAACCAATCCAAATACAGGTTGGAATAGAACAAGAAGTAGTTCTGCAAGTTTTGATAGAACTACCCGACAAACCTATAATGCGGTTGCCAATTATCAGAAAAGTTTTTCTGCGAAACAAAATATAGAAGCAATGGCTGGTTTTGAATATTATGATTCTTATAATAAAGGTCTTTCTGCTGGTGGATCATTGGCACCTACTGCAGATTTTCAGGATTTAGCGTTAACGCAAAATAATATTGATCAACAAACAAGAAGCACAGACTCATGGCATAGTAGAGAAAGAATTATGTCTGGATTTGGACGATTGAATTATGATTATGATGGAAAATATTTAGCAGCAATAACTGTTAGAAGAGATGGTTATTCTCGCTTATTAGGCGATAACCAATATGGTACTTTCCCCGCATTTTCTGTGGGATGGCTTGCACACAAAGAGCATTTCATGGAATCAACAAAGAATTGGTTGTCATTCTTGAAGTTGAGAGGAAGTTGGGGTAAGAATGGTAACGTTGGTGGAATAGGAACCTATGAATTACAAGGTTCTTATGGCTCTCAAGCTGCATACAGTGGAACAATTGGTTTCTTACAATCAAGTATTGCAAATCCTTCTTTAAGATGGGAGAAAACCAACACCATTGAAATAGGTGCTGATATGGGCTTTTTGAAAAATAGAATCAATGCCTCAATTGCTTATTACGACCGTGTTACAACCGATAAAATAGCCAGCGTTTTATTGCCAACATCATCTGGAGTATCTGGTATTCGTACCAACAATGGTTCAATGAAAAACAGAGGTTTGGAAATGGAAGTATCGTATAAAATCATTCAAAATAAAAACTTGACTTGGCAGGTTGGATTTAACGCTGCTTGGAATAGAAACAAAGTGTTAACGCTTCCTTATAATGGCATTGAAAATAACCGTCAAGGAGGACAACAAGTGTTTGATCCAGTTTCTGGAAAAGTTATTTGGGTAGGTGGATATCAAGAAGGTCAAGAATGGGGTGAAGTGTTTGGATTTGTAAGTGAAGGAATTATTAGAGATGCAACTGATTTAGCTGCTTATAACAAAGTAGATTTAGCGGCAGGCCAAGTATGGTATGGTGCATCAGCAGGTAAGCGTGTTGCAAGTCAACAATTGATGACGCAAAGAGGTTTAACATTTGCCGCTGGTTGGATTCCAACTCAATTAGGTGATATGAAATGGAAAGATTTAGACAAGAATGATACCATTGATTATCGTGACCAAGTTTCTTTAGGTCGTCAAATTCCAATTTGGACAGGAGGAATAAACAGTACTTTAAATTATAAAAACTTTACGCTTTTTGTACGTGTTGATTATGGTGTAGGACATATACAACAAGATGCAATGCAAATGTGGGCTTTAGGATGTTTTCAAGGAGAGTTTAATGCAACTACAATGATTAAAGATACTTGGACTACAGACAATCCTACTGCACCATATCCAAGATATACATGGGCAGATCAGTTAAATACAAAAAACTTTGATAGACCAAGTAGTATGTTCTGGGTTAAATCTGATTATGTTTCATTCAGAGAGGTTTCCTTGAGTTATGCAATACCTGCTGCATTGTTGAAGAAAGCAAAAATTGCAGGATTAACACTTACTGCATCCGGACAAAACTTGGGTTACTTGACAAATAAGTTACTGAATTTTCCTGAACGTACAGGTAATCAAAATGGTGCTTATATCATTCCAACTCAGTTCATTTTTGCAGCCAACCTAACCTTTTAATTGAATAATGATAAAATAATTAATCATGATTAAGTATAAAAAAATATTACTTGTGGTGATGATAGCAATCGCATCAACATCTTGCAAGAAAACTTTAGAACTTGCTCCAGAAGACTATTTTGGAGATGGTAACTTTTGGCAGAATGAATCTCAAGTAACCAATTTTATGGTGGGTATTCATAAGCAGTTCAGAGACAACCAATTTAATTTTGTTCGTTTGGGCGAAATGCGCTCAAGCAATTACAGTAACGTTGATCGTCAAAATACCTCACTAAATGAATTGCCAATTATTGAGCAAAGAATTGATGAGAACTCAGCAGGTGTTGGAAGTTGGGCTGGATTTTATAGCCCAATCTTACAAATTAATCTCTTCATTCAAAGAGTGGAAGCGGTAACATTTTTAGCCGATGCAAAAAAGAAATATTTGCTAGGTCAAGCTTATGCATTGAGGGCATATTACTATTTCCATTTATTACGTACTTATGGAGGTGTTCCATTAAGATTAGAGCCAGAAGTATTAAATGGCACCACTGATCCTGTTGCTTTAAGAAAAGCAAGATCAACCGAAGCAGAAATTTTAACTGCAATAAAAAATGATATTGCAAAGTCGGTTTCTAATTTTGGTTCTTCTGCAAACCCAACAGAAAAAAGCCAATGGAGTCCTAGAGCCACTTTAATGTTAAAAGGAGAAGTCTTTTTATGGTCTGCAAAAGTTTATGGAACAACTGCTGATTTAGCTGAGGCAAAGTCTGCATTAACAAGTGCTGCAGGAGGTGTATTACAAGCAAGTTTTGCAAATGCTTTTGCATATGCTCAAAAAAATAATAATGAAGTGATTTTTGCTATACGCTATTTAGTTGGGGAGTCGGAAATGGGTAATGTTTCTACTTATACTTATTCTACTTTTAACTTCGATAATCTACACTATAAAGATTCATTAGCTTCTGGTGCATTATTAGTAGATCCACTATTAATTGCTGCAACCAATGCGCAACAAATTATTCAGCGCTATGGTTATACGTTTGCGTTATTTCAATCTTATGCAGTAACTGATAAAAGAAGAGATGCAACTTTCTACGATTATTACAAGGTTACAAAATCAGGCACACCACCTTATGCAGTAACACTAAGAAATACTGCATTAGTAAAATTCTTAGGAACTATCAGTGCCAATAAAAGATATTTTTCTGATGATTGGCCAGTGTATCGTGAATCTGAAAGATTATTGATGTTAGCAGAAATTGCAAATGCAGAAGGCGCTGATCCATCTAGTTTTATTAAACCAATTCGTGATCGTGCATTTGCGCCATTAGCTGATCCTACACCATTTGTTAATTCAACCAAAGATGCAAATGAACTTGCCATTTTTGCTGAAAGAAATAAAGAGTTTGTTTATGAAGGAAAAGCATGGTACGATTTACGCCGCATGAAATACGGATCTGATCCTTTGGTATTTAAAAGTGCAAACCATCCTTATGGTGTTCTAGACAAAGCAACTCAAGGATTTAAAATTTTATGGCCAATTGAACCAGCTATTTGGACAAATGACCCTTTGGTAAACCAAACTCCAGGTTATCCAACTGCTAAGCCTTAATGCCGACTTTTTTATTCGTCTCATTAAAGTTAGTTTTGAATAATATCTTTTATCACTTAAGTATGCAATTGCTTAAGTGATAAAAGATAATTATGGCCATTAAACAATTGAAAATGAAATTTTTATAAATATTTATTTCTATTGTTTATTTTTTTGTATCGTATAATTTTTTATGATGAAAATGGAACATTTACAAGGTTTAATAGCTGCGCCTTTCACACCGATGCACCCAAATGGCACATTAAATCTGTCGATTATACCAGCATATTACCAAATGCTTAAAACGAACGGAGTTACAGGTGCTTTTATTTGTGGTTCTACCGGAGAAGGTGTTTCATTAACCATCTCAGAAAAAAAAGCAGTTGCAGAAGCTTGGGTAAATTGTACAAAACAAGATAAGGATTTTAAAGTAATGGCTTTATTAGCCGACACTAGTATAGAGGATTGTAAAGATTTGGCATTGCATGCAAGAAACATTGGGTTATATGCAGTATCATTTACTTCGCCTTATTATTTTAAACCAGCAGATGTAGGAATGCTTGCAAAAGTTTGTGTTGAAATAGCAAGTGTTGTTCCTGATTTGCCTTTTTATTATTATCATATTCCTGTACTAACAGGAGTGTCTTTCCCCATGTTTGATTTACTCAAAGAAATGGATGGAAAGATTCCAAATTTTGCTGGTATCAAGTATACACACGAAGATTTTATGGATTTTTTATCGTGTTTACATTTTAAAGATGGTAAATATGATATGCTTTGGGGTAGAGATGAAAATATGTTGCCAGCTTTGTCAATAGGAGCAAAAGGCGCTATTGGTAGCACTTTCAATTATGCAGCACCATTGTATTACAATTTAATAAACGCATTTAACAATAATAATTTATTGCTTGCTCAATCATTACAGCAAAAATCTATTGATATGATTAGGCTATTAGGTAAGTACGGAGGCATTGCAACAGGAAAAGCATATATGAAACTAATAGGCTTGGATTGCGGTGAATTTCGACTACCAGTAAAAAATATGTCTGAGAATGATTTTGATTTGTTTAAAAAAGACACAGCGCAAATAAATTTCAGTAGCTTTTGTTCTAAAAGTACCGCATGATTCAGTTTTCCAATCGTAAATACTATTGGTTTCTAAATATATTTTTTGCAATTTCTATGCTAACTTCAAATGCTGTTTTGGCACAAAAAATAGAAGCTATTCATACTACAATTACTGTTGCTGAATACTTGCCTAGTTTATCTAATAATAAGCAATCCTTAGGTTTTGCAGGTCCCATTACTGGAACTAATAATGGCATATTTATAGTTGCGGGAGGTGCAAATTTTCCTGAACTAATGCCATGGCAAGGTGGTAAGAAATTTTATTACAAAGATGTTTTTGTATATACAAGAAAGAACCAACAAATTAGTTTTAAAAAAAGTAGTCAACTTCCATTTAATATAGCTTATGCTGCATGTTGTAGTTCTGTAGAAGGGATTTTTTTTGCAGGTGGAGAAAATGAAAATGGAATAATGAATAGTGCTTATTTACTCAATTGGAATAATCAAAAAGAAAGTATTGATACTAAAATATTACCAGCGCTACCTTTTGCATTAACAAATGCATCGGCTGTAGCCATTAACAATATCATTTATGTTGCAGGAGGTGAAACTGCCATTTCAGTTTCTAATAAATTATTGGCATTAGATCTACATAATTTAAATAAAGGCTGGCAGTTTTTACCCAATATTCCAAAAGCAGTATCACATGCAGTGATGACTGTATTAAGTGATGGTAAAAAGGCTAAATTATATTTGATTGGTGGTAGAGAAAAAAAACAATCAGGGATCAGTGAATTATTTAAATCTGTATTTGAATTCAATATACAAGCATCAACATGGTCTGAGAAAACTAGTTTGCCTTATTCTTTGTCGGCAGCTACTGGTGTATCCTTTGGCTTTAATGATATGCTTGTTTTTGGTGGGGATGATGGAAAAACATTTCATCAAGTAGAATTATTTTTAGCTGCTATTAATAATGAAAAAGATTCCCTAAAAAAACAAGCAATTATTCAGCAAAAAAATACTTTACAGGCAGCCCATCCAGGGTTTAGTAAAAATATTTTGCGTTTTAATTTACCCACTAATACATGGACTTTAATAGATTCAATTCATTTCGATATTCCTGTAACAACAACTGCTGTTGATTGCGATGGTATGGTGTTAATTCCAAGCGGTGAAATACGAGCAGGAGTGAGGTCGCCCAAAATATTATCAGTTAAAATTCTACCTAATTAAAATGACGCAATCCAAAAAATATCCTTGGTTAGTGGTTGCAATGCTTTGGGTAGTTGCTTTGTTAAACTACATGGATCGGCAAATGCTTTCAACCATGAAACCTTCTATGCAAATAGATATTCATGAATTGCAAACAGCGGCTAATTTTGGATATCTGATGGCTATCTTTTTATGGATATATGGATTTATGAGTCCATTGTCTGGAATGATTGCTGACAGGCTAAATAGAAAATGGCTAATTATTGGAAGTTTATTTGTTTGGAGTGCAGTTACTTTTACAATGGGCTTTGCAACAACCTTTAATCAGTTATATTGGTTAAGGGCATTGATGGGAGTAAGCGAAGCGTTATATATCCCTGCTGGTTTGTCATTAATTGCAGATTTTCATTCCTCTAAAACAAGGTCACTTGCTATTGGGATACATATGACTGGTTTTTATGTTGGTCAAGCATTGGGTGGATTTGGCGCAACAATTGCAACAAAATTTTCATGGCAACAGGCGTTTCATTTGTTTGGTCTTGTTGGACTAATTTATTCTTTTGTTTTGATTTTATTTTTACAAGAGAAAAAATTGCTATCAAATCAACCTGCTGATAATAGAAGTATTAATAATAGATCATCCTTTTTTAAAGGGTTAGGTTTACTTTTTTCTAATACATCTTTTTGGATTATCTTATTTTATTTTGCAGTGCCTAGTTTGCCGGGTTGGGGAATAAAAAATTGGCTACCTACTTTGTTTGCTCAAAACCTAGGAATTGACATGTCTATGGCAGGGCCGATTTCTACAATTACCATTGCGGCATCATCTTTTGTTGGGGTAATTTTTGGAGGTATTCTATCTGATCGTTGGGTGCAAAAAAATATTCGTGGAAGAATTTATACAAGTGCCATAGGATTAGCATTAACAATACCTGCATTGCTATTAATTGGTTATGGTTATAGTATGATTCATTTAATTGGTGCTGCTTTTTGTTTTGGTTTTGGTTATGGCATGTTTGATGCTAATAATATGCCCATTTTACGCCAATTCGTTTCATCTAAATATACAGCAACAGCTTATGGTTTAATGAATATGGTTGGCGTTTTTTCTGGCGCTTTTATTACTGCTTTTTTAGGTAAGTCAACAGACAAAGGTAGTCTTGGAAAAGATTTTGCAATGCTAGCTATTATTGTTTTAGCGGCATTAGTTATTCAACTATTATTTCTATGTCCTACATCGAATGATTTTTCTGATGAATAAAAACTAACTATGAAAATTGTATATAAACTATTTTTTCTGTTAATGATAAGTGCATTGTTTTCCTTTCAAGAAGTAAGCAAACAAAGTATACTTAAACAAGAAAATATCATTATAACTTCTTACCCCTCTATTAATCCTGTTTTTAAAAGACTCGATATAAACCCGCAATTGTATATAAAAATTATTGTTCCTTCTGGTATAGGTAATATTGCAATTAAAAAAATCGCTTTCCAAATTAATAAGCCAGGCTTGAAATCGATAAAAAAAATAGAATTATTTTCTTGTACTTCATTAACTTTTACAACAACTAATTCTTTAGGATCCTTTCAACCAACAAATAGTTCTTTTGAAATTCCAATAGATGTAAACTTATCTCAAGGCACTCATTATTTGTGGGTAGGTACTACGCTAAATAATAAAGCATCAATCAATGATTTAATTGAAATGCATTGCACAGATC
>JBAXPJ010000041.1:0-23839 GCA_037132335.1 Sediminibacterium sp.
TACAATGAATATTTATCAGATTACAAAGCAATGATGCTAGCAATTGTTCCACTACAACGTGCAGATGGATTTTGGAATGTGAGTTTAAAAGATTCTACCAATTTCGGCGGAAAGGAATTAACAGGAACTTCTCTTTTTGTATACGGATTAACCTGGGGCGTAAACAATGGAATTTTACCAGCAAAAAAATACCAACCTATTTTATTACAAGCATGGAAAGCGATCACCACAGACTGTTTGCATACTGATGGATTTTTAGGATATGTACAAGGCACTGGAAAAGAGCCCAAAGAAGCCCAACCGGTAACCTATACTAAACAGCCCGATTTTGAAGATTTTGGATTGGGATGCTTTTTATTAGCGGGTTCAGAAATAGTCAAATTAAAAAAATAATTTCCGTAAATTATTTAAAGCGCTTGGCGTATTTTAATTTGCTTAATTCCCATCAGGTTTAATAGCACTAATATGTGTACTCAATGGCCAGAAGAACAATGCAGGATCATCTGGCTTTGCAGGATCAAACACTGGCAAATTGGGTAGTAAATACTTGGCCAAAGGATGTTGTAAATCTTTCAAGCCTTGTACCATACATTTTGCTAATTCATAAGCACCATAAGTATTAAAATGGGTATCATCTTTTAGTTCTATTGTTTGTGATGGAAAACTATTTGCAGGATAATGCACAAATGCTTTTTTAGATGCTACAGGGCCCCAAGCTTCATATAATGTTTTGCTAATGGCATTCATATCAATCATTGAAACGTTTTCTTCTTTAGCAGTTTCTCTCATTGCTGCTGGATAGTCACCAAGTGTATTGGTGATTTTTCCTGCAGAATCAAAACTCCTACGATTCATTGAAGTTACTAAAAATGGAATTCCACCTTTTTCTTTTACGGCATTGATGAATTTTTTCAATAATGTTTTATAACTAGTAAAAGCACCTATGCCAGGTCCTTTTTGTTTTTGATCGTTGTGCGCAAATTCAATAAATAAGTAGTCGCCTTTTTTTAGTAAGCTCAATAATTTTTCTAAACGTTTTTCGCCCAAGAAACTATTGAGTGTTTCTCCAGATTCTGCATAATTGGCAATAGCAATTTCTGATGGTTTAAAAAATCTAGGAATCATTTGCCCCCAAGAAGCCCAGGGCTCTCGGTCTTGGTCTACAACAGTAGAATTGCCGGCTAAGAAAATTGTAGTAGCCGAATTGTTCGGTTTGATTTCTATGCCTGTTATTTTAGGGTTGGCATTATTAAATTCAAGGGTTAATAAATTATCCCAGTGTAGGTAATCCGATTCAGAAACATTGGGCCTTGATTTTAATTTTACTTTTCCGGTTACTACGCCATTTTCATTTCTTATTAAACTGTCTTTAATATGAATGGTAATAGTTTGCGAACTAAATTGCCCTTTATTGGTATGAATATTTTCTAGCATGAGTCGGCGACATTCAGTTCTAACTGTGGTAGTGCTTTCGCCCTCCGCATCTCCAAAATGAATGGTTACATCGTAATTGCCATCAGGTACTTTTACTGAAAAATAAAATGGTTTTGTGCTGGTGCAATAATCGGCATCAAGTAAGTTTTTTCCGCCTCGGTTCACACCAATAATTTCGGCATCTCCTGAAAATCCAAAACCAGTACTTGCACTATATTTATTGGTTGGCAACACTTTTGTATAGCCTTTTGCAGCTTTACCTGTTCCAAAATCAAATTTAAAAAGGGGTGTATTATTTTGTGCACTTGCTAAAAAAGCAATCAATAATAAAGGAGAAAAAAGCATACGATGTTTCATAATATTCATTTGTGGGGCGGGAATTATTTTTCTTCTAATTGTAAGGCACTATCATTTAAATAGTAATGGTGTTTTTTAATTAAATCTAAAACTTCAGCACCTGCTAATAATACTGGACCATAGCCATGCGCAGCATATATATTGGTTGGTCGATAATAATAAAATGCAGGATCAAAAGCCATTCCAGTTCCAACACAGGTTCCTTCAATTTGACCGGCAGTTGTAACTTTTGTTGCTACTGCATTCCAAGCCAATAGAACAGCAGGGCCATAAGTTTTTGGATTGATCCATCCTTTATTTATGGCATGTGCCATACAATAAGCATAAATAGCCGTTGCAGAAGTTTCTAAATAACTGTCTTGTCTGTCAAGTAATTGGTGCCAAAATCCGCTGCCAGACTGAAAGCTAGTAATGCCTTTAATATGTGCTTGTAGTAGTGCAATTATTTGTTTTCTGGAAGGATGGTTTTCTGGTAATACATCTAATAATTCAACAGTGGCTAATAATGCCCAACCATTGGCACGTGCCCACCTGAATTCTGGATGTGCTTCCATGCTTTCTACCCAGCCGTGCATGTATAGATTAACCGATGGATTAAACATCCTACTAGAAAATTGAAGGATTTGTTTTACTGCATCATCCGTATATTTTTTTTCGCCAGTTAATTTGCCCATTTGTGCCAATGCTGGGATGCTCATAAACATATCATCTAACCAAATGGTATTTTTTAATGGACGATTTCTAGCCATTGTGCCATCTGCAAGTCGATATTCTTTGTTGCTAATAAAATCGATATAATTATTAATAACAGGTGTTGCTTCTTTGCTATTTAATAATGGCAAGGCTTTTATCATAGAGGCACAAATCGCTCCTGCATCATCTAAGGCATGTGGATCTAATAATTGTTTTAGTGGATTGCTTACTTGAGGATATTGTTTTAACTGTTCTTTAAAATAAGGTGCTATGCTAGCTAAAAACGATAAGCGTTTAGTAGTATATTCTGTAAATTTATTATCGCTAGTTGCTTGTCCGGCTTTTAGCATTCCTGCATAAGTAACACCCCATTCGTAACTTGTTAATCGAAAGTCTCCGGGTTGTAAAATTAAATTGGTATCTATTGCTTGTAATGAAGTTGATATGGCGCCTGTTTTTTTATTTTGTAAACTAGCAAAAGTATGTGCGTCTAAATACGTGTATACGCTGTTTAACACCAACTGAATGCTTTCTTTACTTGGGGCACTATAACTAACAGGATAATTTGGCTGCAAAGCATGTAAGGGCGTATTGCTATCATTCATTTTTACAGTTGGCTGTTGTGCAAAAACTGCGCTTAATTGAAAACAAAGCAATACGATACAGGATAATTGTAGTGTATAAAATTTCATAAAAATAAATTTATAAGGAAGCTCTAAGCGTAAGATAAAATGGTATTTCAATATGCGATGGGGTTTCTTCTAATACCATTTTCGCAGCCATTGTTCCCATCATTTGAAAATCAGTAGAAATTGTAGTAATGCCTTTTAAAATAATTTTTTTCATAGGAGTTTCATTGTAAGAAATTAAACCAACGTTTTTTCCAACCTTTAATTTAGTGGCTAATATCTTTTCAATAAGTACTACCAAATCGTTTTCCATCAAATTAATATAAGCTTCACCATCTTTAATGGGCTCGTCGGCTATATTATGAACCACATGCGCATTAAATGCATATTGTTGACAGAATCGATTAAATCCTTTTAAAATTTCTTGTGGAAAATAGGTGTACTCAGGGAAGATGATTTTTAAAGTATGGTATTTACTCAATTGTGTTAAACACTGCTCTAGTGCATTATAAATATCTTTTTCAAAATTCTCATACACCGCTCTGTAATTGCCATTCACGCCTGGCACGAGTTTGTCCATCAGTATCAATTTTTCTTTTGGAATTTCATTGATAATTTCATGGGCATTTTCACCGCCTTCCATAAAGTGCGGTATGATTACAAAATGCGTGTAATTATCTTTGCAATTTGTTAATAGTTTTTTAAAGATGGCAAAGTCGTTGTTGTAAATATAAAAATCAATACTTGCTACTTCGCCTAATGCTTCAACAAATGTGTCGTAAATTATTTTTTTATGGGCGCTTAGTTTATTAAAAATTAAAAATATTTTTAAGCGTTGATTAACTTCTACATTTTTAACAAAATAACCTTTGCCTGGAACAGAGCCTAATACGCCAATTTTTTTGAGGTGTTTGTATCCTTTTTCTGCCGTGTCTCTTGAAATTTCAAATTCAAAACTCAATTCATTGATGGAAGGAAGGATTTCGTCTTTTTTTATTTTCCCTTCTGTAATTGCTTTTACAATGGAGTTGGCCAATTGTAAATATTTTGGCGTAGCCGAATAATAGTCAATAAAAAGATGCTTAAATATGGAAGCTTTTTTCATTAGGCTATTCCTTTTTTTTGTTGGGGGTGTTAACTAGGCATAAATCTACGTAATTATGTACAAAATGCATGATAGGACATGATAGTGTACAAATTGTAAGTATTATATTTATACTAATAAAATATTAAAATCAAATAATAACCCCAAATACAATGGAAAGAGTTGCTTTTAAAATGAAAATGTTTGCAGGATTTGAAGCAGAATACTTAAAAAGGCACGATGAAATTTGGCCTGAATTGGTTGCACTAATAAAACAAACGGGTATTAGTGAGTACTCCATTTTTTTAGACAAAGAAACCTTGAGCCTATTTGGGGTACTAAAAGCAGAAAAAGCTGCATCACTCGATGATTTGCCCAATCATCCAGTGATGCAAAAATGGTGGTTATATATGAGAGATATTATGGAAACTAATCCTGATAATTCGCCGGTTAGTGTGCCTTTAACTGAAATATTTTATCTCCCATAAAAAATTGGCTAACAAAAAATCGGCTTACAAGTTGCCGATTCATTATTTTAGCAATACTATATTAATACAACACATATGAAAAATATCCTATCAATCCTTTTTGTGGTTTTGTTTTTTCAAACAGCCATAGCACAAAATAAAGCAGATAAAAAATTAGTAGCAGCAGTTGAAACACTGCGTAAACAAATGGTTGATCCAGATAAAGCAAGTTTAGACGCTTTATTAATGGATGGATTGAGTTACGGACACTCTACAGGAAGATTAGATACCAAAGCTTCTTTAATAGAAGCATTGCTAAATGGGTCTTCTGATTTTGTTACGATTACACTATCAGAGCAAAGTGTTCAATTAAACGGAAAAACGGCTATTGTTCGTCATAAATTAATAGCCACTACTAATGATGGTGGTAAACCAGGCGAAGCTAAATTAGCCGTATTATTAGTTTGGCAAAAGCAACACAAAGATTGGAAATTGCTAGCACGTCAGGCAGTGAAATTACTTTAAGCGCTTACCTCGTTTAATAAGTACAATACCGATTGGTATTCTTTTTGAACTGCAGCACTGATAGACATTTCACAAGTTTTACCTGTAGAATAATAGCCTTCATAATCTGTTGCTAGAACTTCTAAAGATTCTACTCTTGTTGCAGCAGCAGTGAGTTCTGGATAATAAAATCCACGGTCTCCAGCCATGCCGCAACATCCTGCCGATAAAGGGAAGTCTGCTTGTTTTGCACAAGCATTACCAATTGTTTTTAGTTTGCCTAATAAGTTCATTTTATAAGTGCTGCAAACAGGATGAAATACAATTTTATTTTTAGGCTTTGTTATAGGTAGTGTTGGAATAACAGTATCTGCTAAGTAATCTATAATATCTAAAATTTGTAATTGATCGAATCTAGCTTGATTTTCTTTATTCAAGTAGGGCCTGCTACTGTGTAATGAATGCGTACAAGAACTAGTATCCATAACAACAGGTATGCTAGCTTGCTTGGTCCATTTCCATAACTTTTCAATGGTTTGATTCACTGAAATTTCATAAGCACTTGTAAATCCTTTCGATGAAAACGCTTGACCACAGCAGGTTCCAGCTAAATCGTTAGGAACCATTAATTCAATCCCAGCTCTTTTGCTTACTCGTACAGCAATGTCAATGGTTGATTCATTATTTAGTTTATCTGCCCCCATCATTCTACTAATACAGGAGTTGAAAAATACAGCACTAGCTATGGCTGGTTGATGCTTGCTAAGTTTAATTGGACCCGTTAATTCTTTGGTCCAAAGCGGAAAGCTTGGTGCTAATTTTCTAATACCAACAGTTAACGTATGCATTGCGTTCTTGCCAAATACTTTATTTGCAAGCCTTCCCGTTATTAAGGCGAATTTTACAAGGGATTCAATTGTATTAAAATGTTTAGCAACCAACACCGCCATTGCATTTGCATTTACAGAATGGCTTTCTCTTCTTAATCTTTTTACTAAGTCGCCAGTATTAATATCAACAGGGCATTCAAGTGCACACAAACCATCTACAGCGCAAGTATCTAATCCTTCAAACTGGTATTCTTTTAACAATGCTTCATAAGTAGTGGTGTCATTTTCTTTTAACAAACGCTGTAAGGCACGTCGTACAACAATTCTACGTCTTGGGGTAAGTGTAAATTCTCTACTTGGGCAACGGTGTTCGCAGAAACCACATTCAATACATTTGTCTACTTCTGTTTCAACAACGGGTAATGATTTTAAATTTTTAATATGGCAGTCTTTGTCTGCATTAATAATTACGCCAGGATTTAATAAGTTGTTTGGATCTACAAATGATTTTAAATCCTTCATAATTGAATACGCTTCTTCGCCCCATTCATCTGCAACAAAGGGTGCAATCTGCCTACCTGTTCCGTGTTCTGCTTTAAGAGACCCATGGTATTTATGCAGCACCAAATCTGCTATTTCTTTTGCAAAATTTTCATAACTACTAATATCGCTTGGTGTATTGAATGGTTGAGAAACTACAAAGTGTAAGTTCCCCTCTTTTGCATGACCAAAAATAATACCATTATCAAAACCATATTTCAACATGAGTTGTTGGACGTCTAAAACAGCTGCCCCCAATACTTCTACTGGAAATGCAATATCTTCTAAAACAACCGTAGATCCTTTTGCTCTTGCTGCAGCTACCGAAGGATACATGCCTTTTCGAAGTTTCCAATACTTTGCTTGCAATTCAGCATCAGTCGTAAATGTAAATGGCAAAATGGTAGGAAGGTTTTCTAAAACTGCTGCTGCATTTTCTAACAATTCATTTAATCCAGTAGCAGTCGTGGCTTGATATTCACACAAAATAGCCGTTACATTATTCGATAAATCTTTTATAACACTTGGCGCATAAGGTTGGTGTTCTATAGATTTAAGTGCTGCTCTATCCATAAATTCTAAAGCAGCGGCACCAGATTCTTTTAAACCAACAATGGCGTTGCAAGCAGCTAAAGGATTTTCAAAATAAAATAGAGCAGTGGCTTTAAACGCAGGATCAGGAAGGGTTTCAAGTATGGCTTCTGCAATAAATGCCAATGTGCCTTCGGCGCCAATTAATAATCGAACCAATACATCTAACGGATGTTGGTAGTCTAAAAAAGCATTTAAACTATAGCCAACCGTATTTTTTAAAGTGTATTTTTTTCGAATTTTAGTAACCAATTCGGTATTTGCAATTAAACGTTTTTGTAAAGATTGAATTTGTACAAAAAGTGTAGGTTGTTCTATTTCAAATCTTTTATAATCGGCAAGTATGGCAGAGTTAAAATAAGTTCCATCGGGCAACATAAAAGCTATTGAACGTAATGTGTGATAGGCGTTTTGCACCACACCACAACACATGCCACTAGAGTTATTAGATAATATACCTCCCATCATCGCTGCATTAATTGATGCAGGATCAGGACCAATTTTTCGGCCGTATTTTTTTAGCAATTGGTTTACTTGAGCGCCAATAATTCCTGGTTGAACAATTACCGCATTTCCTTCTTCAATCACTGTTGCATTTTGCCAATACCTACTTAAGTCTACAAGAATGCCATCAGTAATAGATTGACCCGACAAACTTGTGCCAGCAGTTCTAAATACCAAGGGGGTTTTTGTTTGTTCCGACAAAGCAAATAATGCTTTTACATCATTTAAATTGGCAGGTTGCACAACTGCCTGTGGAATCAAATAATAGAAACTTGCATCACTAGCATAACTATATCGATCAGTCAAGCTGGTTTTTACTTTTTCAGGAGACAGTATATTGTGTAAAAGCTTATTAAGGTCCATACGATTGCAATAACAGGTGCAATTCTTTTGAAGAATTGTGAATAAAGGTATTGAATATGATTGAGCAGTTAAACTGTTGCAAAAGGATAATCTATTTGGCATACTATTTTCAAGCAATTTGCTTGGTTAATTAAATCAGGTAATTCAGATTTGCACAAATAATTGTTATTTAATAATATATCTGATTGGGTAGTATTGAACTCCCATACAGTAGTTAAAGTAGGTTAAGTTCAAATTTAAGGTGGCATTTGGCTTAATTATTAGAACCAAGCTTCATTTTTAAGGATGGTTTTTTTATGTAAGAACCTCCCAATAAAGGTCTTAATTAGCAAATTGTTTGTTGCACAAGCCTATTTGGATGCCTATTAGCAAAGAATATTAACTAAATTGCAGCTCCAGATTATAATTATTTCAAATGTTTTCTATAATCTTTAAATAAATAGCAATGAAAAAGGCTTTTTTACTAGCTTTTTGAAGAGATTTGTGGTTTGTTTTAAAAGTTAAGTAGAAAAATAACCAATTCATTGAATAATGAGCAATACAGCAAGTACCCTTTTCGACAAAGTGTGGGATGCACACGTGGTTCGACAAATTGAAGATGGCCCAGATGTTTTTTTTATTGATCGCCATTTTATTCATGAAGTAACTAGCCCAGTGGCTTTTTTAGGTTTACAAACCAGGGGTATTGGTGTGATGTTTCCCGAACATACATTCGCAACCGCCGATCATAATACGCCTACTATTAACCAACACCTTCCTGTAGCAGATCCTTTATCGGCTAATCAATTGTTGGCTTTAGAGCAAAATTCTGCTAAATATGGCATTTCGCACTGGGGTTTGGGAAATCCTAAAAACGGAATTGTACACGTTGTAGGACCTGAAAATGGTATAACGCAACCAGGTATGACCATTGTTTGTGGCGATTCTCATACTTCAACACATGGTGCTTTTGGTGCCATTGCATTTGGTATTGGAACTTCGGAAGTTGAAATGGTTTTATCGTCGCAGTGTATTATGCAGCCGAAACCTAAAAAAATGCGCATCAATGTAAATGGTGTGTTGGGTAAAGCAGTAACTCCTAAAGACGTTACCTTATATATTATTGCACAATTAACTACTGCTGGTGCAACTGGCTATTTTGTAGAATATGCTGGAGATGTTTTTGAAAATATGAGTATGGAAGGACGGATGACCGTTTGTAATATGAGTATTGAAATGGGTGCGCGCGGAGGAATGATTGCGCCAGATGAAACGACTTTTAATTATATCAAAGGTCGCGAAAAAGCGCCTAAAGCTGCAGACTGGGATACTGCTTTGGCCTATTGGAAAACCTTGAAAACCGATGCTGCCGCTAGTTTTGATAAAGAATACAATTTTAATGCAGCGGATATAGAACCAATGATTACTTACGGAACTAACCCTGGAATGGGCATGGGAATTTCTCATTTAATTCCTAAAGCAGCTGAATTAGCTGGTGGTGTAAGTACCTACGAAAAATCATTGAAATACATGGGATTCGAAGAAGACGAACCAATGATAGGAAAGAAAGTAGACTATGTATTTATTGGGAGTTGTACCAATGGTCGTATTGAAGATTTTAGGGCATTTGCTTCCATAGTAAAAGGACGCAAAAAAGCAGACCATGTTACTGCTTGGATCGTTCCAGGATCACATATTGTAGAAGCGCAAATTAAAGAAGAAGGCATTTTTGATATTTTAACAGAAGCGGGTTTTCAACTGCGTCAACCAGGATGTTCGGCTTGTTTAGCAATGAACGACGACAAAATTCCTGCAGGTAAATACGCAGTGAGCACTAGCAATAGAAATTTCGAAGGCCGTCAAGGTCCTGGAAGTAGAACCTTACTCGCTAGTCCTTTAATGGCCGCAGCTGCAGCTGTTACAGGTGTTGTAACCGATCCAAGAGATTTGTTATAACCGTTTTTTAAATCAAGCATTCAAGAACTTTACAACTTAACAAACATGGCTTACGATAAATTTACAGTGTTAACCAGTACGGCAGTTCCTTTGCCAATTGAAAATGTTGACACCGATCAAATTATACCAGCGCGCTTTTTAAAAGCAACGGAAAGAAAAAATTTTGGCGATAATTTATTTAGAGATTGGCGTTACAATAACAACGATTCACCCAAACAAGATTTTGTTTTAAATAACCCTATCTACACCGGAAAAATTTTGGTGGGCGGAAGGAATTTTGGAAGTGGAAGTAGCCGTGAACACGCTGCTTGGGCTATTTACGATTATGGATTTCGTTGTGTAGTGTCTAGTTTTTTTGCAGATATTTTTAAAGGAAACTCTATTAATATTGGCATTCTTCCAGTACAAGTATCTGAACCTTTTTTAGAAGAAATATTCAGGGCTATTGAAGCAGATCCTGCTACGGAATTAACCATTGACTTGTCTGCACAAACCATTACTTTAAATGCAACGGGCAGTCAAGAATCTTTTGATATTAATGGTTACAAAAAACACAACCTAATGAATGGTTTTGATGATATCGATTATTTGCAAGCAATGAAAGAAGATATAACAGCATTTGCAGCATCAAAATCCATTAAATAACTGGCCCTGATTAAATTTTTGATTTGAAACAATCGCAACAGCATATAGAAATAATGGATACCACCCTGCGCGATGGCGAGCAGACTAGTGGCGTATCTTTTTCGGCATCTGAAAAACTCACAATTGCAAAACTGCTATTGACAGATTTGAATGTAGACCGAATTGAAATTGCTTCTGCAAGGGTTTCTGCAGGCGAGTTTCAGGCAGTAAAAAAAATTACAGATTGGGCAAATGAGCACGGCTGTATTGACAGGGTAGAAGTATTAACTTTTGTAGACGGAGACATTTCTGTAAACTGGATGTTAGATGCCGGCTCAAAAGTGATGAACTTATTAACCAAAGGTTCTTTAAACCATTTAACCCATCAACTTAAAAAATCTGCCGAACAACATTTTGCAGAAATTGCAACAGTACTGGCACTTGCCAAAGAGAAAGGATTAAAAAGCAATGTATATCTCGAAGACTGGAGTAATGGCATGCGCAATTCTAAAGACTATGTAATTAGTTATTTAGATTTTATTCAACACCAACCAATAGAAAGGGTTTTGTTGCCAGATACACTAGGCGTTTTAACTCCTTCAGAAACCTTTGAATACATCAGCGAATTAGTAGCAAAATATCCTGCACTACATTTTGATTTCCATGCACACAACGATTATGATTTAGGAACTGCCAATGTTTTAGAAGCAGTAAAAGCAGGTGCAAAAGGCATTCACTTAACCATTAATGGAATGGGTGAGCGAGCTGGAAACGCTTCATTAGCAAGTGTTGTGGCTGTTTTAAATGATAATTTAAAATCGGTAAAAACTTCAGTAAACGAAAAGTCTTTATACACGGTAAGTAAACTGGTAGAAACATTTTCTGGATTTCGTATACCAGCCAACAAACCTGTGGTAGGTGAAAATGTGTTTACACAAACTGCAGGTATTCATGCAGATGGCGACAAAAAAAACAATCTTTATTTTAATGATTTAATGCCCGAGCGTTTTGGTCGTCAAAGAAAATATGCCTTAGGCAAAACCAGTGGCAAAGCCAATATTGAAAATAATTTACAAGAACTAGGGATACAATTATCAGACGAAGATTTAAAAAAAGTTACCCAAAGAATTATTGAATTGGGCGACCTAAAAGAAATGGTTACCCAGGCTGATTTGCCTTATATTATTTCGGATGTGTTAGATAGCAATTCAATTGAAGAAAAAGTTACTGTAGAAAATTATGTGCTAACACATTCAAAAAATTTGCGTCCATCAGTTACTTTAAAAATAATTATTGACGGTGAAGTGTTTGAAGAAAATGCACAAGGCGATGGCCAATACGATGCATTCATGAACGCTTTGAAAAAAGTATATAGCATTAAAGGAATTGCATTGCCTATGTTAACAGATTATACAGTGCATATACCTCCTGGAGGAAAATCAGATGCATTGTGCGAAACCATTATTACTTGGATGCAAAATGCCAAAGAATTTAAAACCCGCGGACTAGATAGCGATCAAACAGTATCTGCTATTAAAGCCACTCAAAAAATGCTCAACCAAATTGGGTAGCAATTAACTAATATTTTTTATTTCAATTTATTCATACAATGGCCACAAAACACATTTTAATTGTACCCGGCGACGGAATCGGACAAGAGGTAACCGCAGTAGGTAAAAAAGTATTAGATAGTATTGCACTTAAGTTTGGCCATACATTTACTTACGACGAAGCCTTAATTGGTCATATAGCCATTGAAGCAACAGGAAATCCTTTGCCAGACGAGTCTCTAGAAAAAATGCGTCATTCAGATGCGGTTTTATTTGGTGCAGTGGGTCATCCAAAATACGATAACGATCCTTCTGCTAAAGTGCGTCCAGAGCAAGGCTTATTAAAAATGCGCAAAGAGTTGGGTTTGTACGCCAACCTTCGTCCGATTAAATTATTTGATGAATTATTAAGTGCATCAAGCATTAAACCAGAAATATTAAAAGGTGCCGATATTTTATTTTTCAGAGAATTAACTGGCGATATTTATTTTGGCGAAAAAGGTCGTAAAAATGATGGCGATACGGCATACGATGTTGCAGAATACAGTCGTTACGAAGTTGAACGTATTGGTCGCAAAGCATTTGAAGCAGCTAGAACGCGTAAGAAAAAATTATGCTCTGTAGACAAAGCAAATGTTTTGGAAACAAGTCGTTTGTGGAGAGAAGTCATTCAAAAATTAGCACTAGAATATCCAGATATTACAGTAGAACACCAATTTGTTGATTCAACTGCAATGATGCTTATTAAAGATCCATGTAGATTCGATGTGGTTGTTACTGCCAATTTGTTTGGAGATATATTAACCGATGAAGCCTCTCAAATTGCAGGTTCTATGGGTATGTTGGCATCTGCTTCCATTGGAGACGGAACAGGGGTTTATGAGCCAATTCATGGTTCTGCACATGATATTACTGGAAAGGGCATTGCCAATCCTCTAGCATCTATTTTATCGGCTGCATTGTTATTAGATATCTCTTTTGGAATGAAAGAAGAATCTGCATTGGTAATAAACGCAGTTGATCAAGTATTAAAACAAGGGTTTAGGACTATTGATATTGCTGATGCCAAAACAGCCCCAGAAAATATTTTGGGTACGGCTGCAATGGGTGAAGCTGTTTTGAAATTCTTATAAATGATACTTTAATGATACAATCGTCCTTTCTTACCCAAGAAAGGACGATTTTTTTACTACCATTCGACCGAAAATTTGGCCATTTACCCCAGTAGGGCTGCCACTTCCATAATTTCGTACTTTCTTTACGCTATTTGTGATTTTATTGTGAAATAAGTTCCTTTCTATACTAGCATTGGCTTTGAAGGGTGCTTGCACTTACTTAAAGTAGTTGCTGTTTTCCGCTCATCCTAGAATCTTGGCAATGGCTGTTACCAGTCACAATTGAAAATGCTAGCCAGTTGGCTGAAGTAATTTTGGTATATCAAATCGAAACAAACAAGATTGATCATACTTAAATTAAACAACATGAAAAACTTCATCATCGCCGCTTTAGTAACCATTTTTATTACTGGTTCTTCTTTTGCAGCAAACGCAACAATTAATAACGATTCACAAGACCTTAGTGATTTTCAAAAAATCAGTCAACTAATTGACGGTCAAAAAACACAATTCTTTTACACTAGTGGTGGCGAATTGATTGCTTCAAGTAAGGCTTTAGCTTACGATAAATTGCCAAAAGCAGCATTAACTTATTTGGCTAACAATTACGCTTATCCTATTTATAGTTTAGAAGATTGTATGGTAGTTAACTACACACAAAACGATACTGATTATTTTGTATCATTCAATAAAGGCAAAGAAAAAGTCTTTTTACAGATTGATGCTCGTGGTAATGTGATAGAATTGGTTAGAAAAGGGTAGTTTTTAGTTAGTGTTTACAAACCGGCAGTCAATCTTTGGCTGCCGGTTTTTTATTTTCAGGATGGGACAGGGTAGAATTCAATGATAATTGCAGTAACTTGTTAAAGTAAAAAATTAGTATGCTTTTTAAAAAATCATTTATTCGGTTGGTGCTATTTGTATTGTTGTGTAATAGTTTGGCCATTTTGTCAACAGCACAAACAATAACTAACGCCGAAATGGAAAAAGTTTACCAAGAAGTTAAAACGCCTTTCAAATATGGCTTAGTTATAGTACCTGAAAATGATTCCAAAAAATTAGATTGTCCTTCTGTATATAGAAAAGGAAATAGTTGGTACATGCAGTATATAGTATTTGATGGTAGAGGGTATGAAACTTGGTTGTCTAAAAGTACCGATTTATTACACTGGCAAATACTAGGAAAAACATTGACGTTTAATACAGATACTAGTGCTTGGGATGCCAATCAAAAAGCAGGTTATATTGCTTTGCAAAACGAAACCTGGGGCGGAAATTATCACTTACAAAAATTCAATCAGCAATATTGGATGAGCTATTTAGGCGGTAAAATAACAGGGTATGAATCTGGATTATTATCTATTGGAATTTCATCAACAAAAAATAATCCTAGCATTGCGCACGAATGGCAAACTTTAAATAAGCCTGTATTAACTTCGAAAGATTCGGATGTTCGTTGGTGGGAAGATAATAAACAATATAAAAGTTCTATTATTTGGGATAAACAAAAAACAACTGGCTATCCTTTTGTAATGTATTATAATGCAAAGGGAAATAATAGTAATAATATCAGTAAAAAAAATAGATCAGTTGAGCGTATAGGAATGGCCGTTAGTGATGATATGCTACATTGGAAAAGGTTTGAGCAAGAACCCGTAATGCAACATCAGTTAGGCATAACGGGAGATGCAGTAGTTCAAAAAATGGGCAATATTTGGGTGATGTTTTATTTTGGTGCATTTTGGGAAAACAGAAAAGATGCTTTCAATCGATTTGCTTGTTCAACCGATTTAGTACATTGGACAGATTGGGAAGGCGATGATCTTATTAAGTCTTCGGAACCCTACGATGAAAAATATGCGCACAAATCTTTTGTAGTAAAATGGAAAGGGGTCGTATATCATTTTTATTGTGCAGTAAACAATAAAGACCAACGTGGTATTGCAGTTGCAACCTCATTAGATAAAGGGAAGAGTAGTACAAACTTTTTTAAAAAATAATTACTATGCAGTCAAACTTAAAAATTGGGTTATTTGGAATTGGGCTTGATGCCTATTGGCCGCAGTTTGATGGGCTAAAGGAGCAACTTGAATCTTATTTGCAAATAGTTGAATTAAAACTAGCTTCAATACATCCGCAGATTATTAATCTTGGTTTGGTGGATAATATTGATAAAGCATTTGAGGCTGGTAGTAAGTTTAGAAAAGAAGAAGTGGATATCATTTTTTTATATGTTACTACTTATGCATTGTCATCTACAGTATTGCCTGTAGTGCAACGCGCCAAAGTTCCTGTGATTATTTTAAACTTAGCACCAACAGCA
This sequence comes from Sediminibacterium sp., assembly GCA_037132335.1. Classification (GTDB taxonomy): domain Bacteria; phylum Bacteroidota; class Bacteroidia; order Chitinophagales; family Chitinophagaceae; genus Sediminibacterium. The sequence goes on from JBAXPJ010000041.1 coordinate 15,544, forward strand.
GCCATTGATTATGATGCTTTCAATAAAATGAATGATCGAACAAAAATGACTGGTGAATGGTTGGCATCATGTTCAGCATGTCCGGTTCCAGAAATAGCCAATGTGTTTAAAAGAACTGGCATAAAGTTTCAAGAAGTTACTGGAATGCTAGAGAATGATTTACAATGTTGGTCTGAAATTTACCAATGGGTTGAAGCTGCCAAAGTAGCCCATACCATGGCTTATAATCGGTTGGGATGTATGGGTCATTATTATAGTGGCATGCTAGATATTTATACAGACCTCACTTTGCAGTATGCTTATTTTGGCGGACATATAGAACACATAGAAGTAGATGAATTGGCTGCTATAATAAAAGAGGTTACAACAATTCAAATTGCAGAAAAATTAGAATTGATTCATGCAAGTTTTGATGTGCAAGCAGATTGCACAGAAACTGAATTAGCGCGTGCCGCACAAACAGCAGTAGCATTAGAAATATTAGTTGCTAAATATCGATTGGGTTCCATTGCTTACTATTATAAAGGAACTGGAAATGAAGAGAATGAAAATGCCATTAGTTCCATCATTTTAGGAAACTCTTTGCTAACTGCCAATCATGTTCCTGTGGCCGGAGAATATGAAATTAAAAATGCACAGGCCATGAAAATCATGGACAGCTTTGGTGCAGGCGGATCTTTTACAGAATATTATGCAGTAGATTATACCGACGATGTGGTGTTGATGGGGCACGATGGTCCGGGTCATATTGCCATTGCAGAAGGTAAAACCAAAGTTCGTCCATTAGGTGTGTTTCATGGAAAAGTAGGCAATGGCTTATCGGTTGAAATGCGCGTTAAACAAGGGCCTGTAACACTATTGTCGGTAGTTGAAACCGCAGATGGTAAATTATTATTATTGGTTGCAGAAGGGGAGAGTGTGGCTGGACCTATTTTAGAAATTGGAAATACCAATAGCCGGTATCGGTTTTCAATAGGTGCTAGAAAGTTTATCAATTCTTGGAATAGTTATGGTCCTGCACACCACTGTGCTGTTGGGATTGGTCATATAGCTTCTAAGATTGAAAAATTAGGGGCATTATTAAATATGCAAGTTATAGTTGTTTGTTAGCTTAATTAATCAGAATATTTTCAATAGAAAATTATTAAAAAAAATGAAATTTAAAACGCAATTAATTTTTAATAAATATTTTTTTACAACCTCTATTATTTTACTATTTATCTCCTCAATTACTGCTCAATATAATTCAGATAATTTTTATAAGAAACCTTTAAAAGAGGTAATAACCAAAATTGAAAAACAGTTTAATATAACCATAAAATATGCCGACTCATTAGTAGCTAATAAGTATGTTAATTATGCTGAATGGCGTTTCAGGAATGATGCAGCAACTACTCTAGAAAATGTTTTGAACCCATTTGATTTAAAATTCAAAATCGAAAAAGAACGAGTATATAAAATAAGTAATTACGAATATTATAGATGGTTGCCAAAAGATGGTTGGGCAGAATTAGATAGAATTAGTGCACAATATACAAATCTACAAACCTGGCAAAATAGGAAGACTCAATTACGTATAGCATTGTTAGAGGCACTACAACTAAAAAATCTTCCTGCTTCTCCTAATTCAACACCTATTAAAACAGCACAAAGAAAATTTGATGGATATACTGTAGAAAATATAGCAATCGAAATATTACCAGGTGTTTATATAAATGGATCTTTATACAAACCTTCCGTTATAGTTGGTAAAATTCCTATTATTCTAAATCCAGATGGTCATTGGGAAAAACAAAGGTATCGCGCTGATTGCCAATTACGTTGTGCTGCTTTTGCTAAAATGGGGGCAATGGCATTTAGTTATGATTTATTTGCTTGGGGTGAATCACAACTCCAATTTCCATTAGAAGATCATAGACGTAGCCTTTCTATGACAATACAAATTTTAGGGAGTATTCGTATATTAGATTACTTACTTTCTTTAAAAGAATCAGACACAAGTAGGGTTGCAATAACTGGTGGCTCTGGTGCAGGAAGCCATACAGTGCTGTTAACTGCAATAGATAATCGAATTAAGGTATCAGCACCTGTTGTTGCAATTAGTTCCTATTTTTATGGTGGTTGTCCTTGTGAAAGTGGAATGCCTATTCATGATTGTTTAGGTAGAACAGATAATGTTGAAATTGCTGCCATGGCTGCACCCAGACCACAACTCTTGGTAAGTGATGGTGGTGATTGGACAGATAAAATGCCAGAACATGATTTTCCATATCTTCAAAAAATGTATGGCTATTATGGAAAAACGATGGATGTTCAAAATATACATCTTGCAAATGAAAAACATGATTTTGGCGTCAATAAAAGATTGGCAGTTTACAATTTCATGGCTAAGTATTTGTCTTTAAACCTAAAGCCAATTCAATTTTCTAATGGAACTTTAAATGAATCATCAATAAAAATTGAACCTCAAGAAGCCTTATATGTTTTTGGCAATAAGGGAGAATTGCTGCCGTTGAATGCCGTAATTGGATTTAAAAATTTAGAAAACCTTTTTTTAAATGCTATAAAAAAAGCTAATAAATTCTAATTCAAAAAATTACTATATTTTTATTTTTATTATAATATGTATTTCTTATGCATTTAAATATTTCAATTAATCAAAAAAGCAATATCCCTCTATACAAACAAATTGCCGACTCTATTAGTAAGCAAATAGATAAAGGTCAAATTGTTAAAGGTGCTATTTTGCCATCTATTAATGTATTTAGCAAAGAATTTTCAGTAGCAAGAGACACTATAGAAAATGCCTATAAAATCCTTAAAAAAGACGGCTATATTTCATCGGTAAAATCAAGAGGCTATTTTGTAAATGGTAAGAAAGAAAAGCGTTTGCGCGTTTTATTGGTTTTAAATAAAATTAGTTTCTTTAAAAAAATTGTTTACTACAGTTTTCTAAATGCACTAAAAAAGAAAGCAATTGTCGATTTGCAAATCCATCATTACAACCCGGTTTTATTAAAAGAGATCTTAGAAAAAAATCTCGGATTGTATGATTACTTTGTAATTATGCCACATTTCGAAACCAATATTCCTAAAGAAGAATATATTGAGGTATTAAAAATGGTGCCAGAGAATGAGTTAGTTATATTAGATAAATCGGTTCCGGAAATTTTTGGTTCAATGTCGGTAACCCAAGATTTCATGTATGATACCTATGGTGCACTAGCCTCTTTTAGAAATCAATTTGAAAAATACAGCGAAATCATTTTAATATTTCCAGACTTAAGTAACCATCCTGTTGAAATCATTGAAGGGATTCAATTATTCTGTAAACAGAATAAATTTAAACTCAAAAAAAGATCCGATTCATTGCATTTAAAATTGGTAAATAAACAATGTTATATTGTTATTGAAGACGACGATTTAACTACATTAATTAAGCAAACACGTGCAGATAAATTAGTAATAGGAAAAGATATTGGCATCTTGTCTTTTAATGAAACGCAATTAAAAGAATTGTTAGATATTTCTGTAATTAGTACCGATTTTGAATTAATGGGACAAACAGCCGCCGACTTAATTCTTGGCAGTCAATATATACACGTAAAAAATCCATTTAATGTTATAAAACGTTCGTCGCTTTAAAACATTAAATGGATTAGAAAATTAAAAATCTTATTATTTTTTTGTAGTCTTACTATTTGGTATTTGTTGAATTAACCAATCTGTAAATTCTTTTGCAGCAAGGCCATTCTGAAATTCTGCACTAAGTCTATCATTCACAATATACTCGTTGTAAATCCAAGGATCTCCAATTGCAAAAACGGTTCCTTTACCATATTTTGCCGAAGCCATAATAATATCGCCTTTGTCTTCAACTACTGCCTTAGCGTTTCCAGTAACAGTAATAGTTGAAATACCCTTTAAATACAAGGTTCTAGCCGTTTTAAAAACATCTTGGTTTTCTGAAACCATTACTTTTCCAACAGAAATATCTTTTAAAACTGAGTTCCGTACTTTGTCTGTAAAATGAATACCAAAAGCATCTGCCAATAAATTAAAATGCGGTAATTCGGCATTGGCAGAATCATTTGTCATCATCACCAATACGCCACCTTGCTTTACCCAATTTGCTATGACTTTAACTGCATCATCAGTCATGTAATTTGGGTTAGGAGATTCTTTTTGGTTGTCAGGATCAGTAATAACATAAATAGAAGTGCCTTTTAAATTCTCTGAACTAGGTGCGGTTTCTAGTTTTTTTGTGGTTAATCCCTTCTCATTAAAAATACTTCCCCAAATAGAATAGCCATTTAGGGTTTTATCTTCCCAGATATAATGAAACCGTTCCTTAGAATTGTCGGGATTTATTTTATACTCATTATTGTAATAGTAATCTAGTGTAACTGATTTGTTTTGAGCAACTAACACATTTGAAAATAAAATTGTTAGGCAGAAAAGGGTAGTCAGTTTATGGTTCATTTTAGTTGTTTTGTAGAATAAAAATAGTTCGATTACCCTTCAATAGTTAACATTTGAGCCTAATTTCAACGAAATCGATTTCGTAATTTTTATGCAAAACAGGATAGTCACCTAAATCCTTTTACCTATGTTTGAGAAGCAGTTTAGTATGTTTAAACAGATGCTAAACGGAATTAAAATTTCAATTGCCTAACACAAATTGCCTATTTATGAGAAAAGCCATTCTCCTTACAACCCTACTGTGCTGGTTTTCAAGCATGGTTTGGGCACAAAACCGCCAAATTACAGGCCGGGTTTTAAACAACGAAACAGGTGCGATAGTTGCAGGTGCAAGTATCACCGTTAAAGGAAATTCCAAAGGTGTTATTGCAGACGCAGATGGTAAATTTACCATTAGTGTTGCATCAAAAGGAAACACTGTATTAGTTATTCAATCAGTTGGATTTGCTAGTCAAGAAGTAATTGTAAACAGTCAAACAAGTTTACTAGTAAAACTTGCATCTGAAACAAAAGCTTTAGACGATGTAGTAGTAGTAGGGTATGGCTCTGTGAAAAAGAAAGACTTAACTGGAGCAGTTGGTTCTATTAGTTCTGCTGAAATTGTTCGGTCGAATCCAACCAACGTTACTCAAGCAATTCAAGGACAAGTTCCAGGAGTAGTAGTAACTAAAGGAAGTAATTTACCAGGTCAAGCATTTAGTATTGATATCCGTGGTGAAAACACTATCAGTGGTGTAACAGAACCATTAGTTGTAATTGATGGAGTGATTGGCGGAAGATTACGTGATATCAATCCAGCAGATATTGCTTCAATAGATATTCTTAAAGATGCATCATCTACAGCCATTTATGGTTCAAGAGGTGCGAATGGTGTTATCATCATTACTTCTAAAAAAGGATCCATTGGTAAAGCAAAAGTTACACTTGATTCTTATTTAGGACAAAAAATACCAGCGCATTTACCAGACTTACAAACTGCACAACAATTCTATCAATCAATGGTAACTGATGTTGCATTGAACTTAGGAACACCAATCACTTTTTCTGTAAATGAATTAGCATTGATTAATAGTGGCGGATCAACCAACTGGGTAAAATCCTTAACCAAGCCAAGTATTAATACTGGTAATACTGTAGCTGTATCTGGTGGAACTGCAGGAACTACTTACCGTTTTTCTGGTGGATATATCCAAGAAGATGGAAATATTCCAAATACAACATATAAGAAATACAGTTTAAATGGTGGGATAGATAGTAAAATCAACAATTTCTTAAAAATTGGTTTTTCTGCATATGTAAACTTTAATAATAACCCAACAGGTTCTTACGAAGCACTTCGTTCTGCTTATCGTGCAAGACCTACAGGGATTATTTACTATAAAGATTTAGTGGATCCTGCTGCTGTATATGATGCTGCCATCGGGCCATGGAATGGCTATGCTGTTTGGATGGGTATTAAAGATAACCAAGTATTAAACCCATTGGTAGAAGCAGATCCTGCTAACTATCAGTTCTCAGTTACTACTACCAATGAAATGGGAAATGCTTATGCAGAAATTACTTTATTAAAAGGCTTAACATTTAAGTCATCCATTTCTGCTTCAGTCATTGATAACCGCCAAGGTGATTACAGAGGTACTTATACAAAAGATCGTGCTGCTGTGAATTTACCAAAAGCAACTTATTCAACTTCTGATTATGCAATTTATACTTTCGATAATCAATTGAATTATAATTACGCAAAAGGAAAAAGCAAGTTGAGTGTTACCGCTTTACAAAGTGCTTACAAAAACACAGTTGAATCTTATTCAATAGCAGTTCAAAATTTACCCTATGCATCTGCTTGGTATAATTTAGGTACTGCAGGTTTATCGAATGTAACGGCTGTTAATAGTAGCTATGCTTTAAATACTTTGCAATCTTATATGGGTAGAATTAACTACACCTTTAATGATAAATACTTGTTAACCTTAACAGGTAGAGGTGATGGTGCTTCTCAATTATCTAACAATAACAAATGGGCATTCTTCCCGTCTGGTGCATTAGCATGGCGTATAGGTGATGAAAACTTCATTAAGAAAACCAATATTTTCTCTGATTTAAAATTAAGGGTTAGTTATGGTCAAGTAGGTAATGCAAACGTTTCTCCATATAGTACACAAGCATCTATCTTGAATACTATTTATGGATACGACCAAGCTTTGGGAAATGGATTTGCACCAGGAAATTTGGGTAACCAAGATTTGAAATGGGAGAGAAGTGAAGAGTTGAACTTAGGAGTAAACTTCGGTTTCTTAAACAATAGAATTTCTGGAGCAGTTGAAGTATATAATAGAACAACAAAAGATTTAATTTTAAAAGAAAACTTACCTACTTCTACAGGGTTTACAACTGTAAATGCTAACGTAGGTAGAATTTCAAATAAAGGTGTTGAGATTCTTTTGAATACTAGAAACGTTGCTAATAAAAATTTCTCTTGGACTACCTCTGTTAATTTTGCAAAAAATATTAATAAAATTGAAGAGTTAGCAAATGGTGTTAGTTCTATTATTGGAAATAGTTTGTTTGTTGGTTCTCCTGTAAAAGTGTATTACGATTATAAATACGCTGGCATCTGGCAGATTGCTGATAGTGCATTAGCTAAAACTTTTGGACAAGCACCAGGATCTGTAAGAGTAGTTGATCAAAATGGCGATGGCGTTATATCTTCTGCAACTGGAAAAGATGACCGTGTTGTATTAGGTACACAATTACCAAACTACACAATTGGTATGACCAATAGAATGAATTTTAAACAATTTGATTTATCGTTCATGATGTATTATCGTAATGGAACATTGTACAACAACAACTTGTTGAATGGTACAATGGGAGATTATACCAATACACGTTATAACCACATCGTGTTAAATTATTGGACTAGAAATAATCCTACAAATGATTGGTATGGAGTGGGTGTATCTCAACCATACAAATCAGCCATTCAATATGAAGATGCTAGTTTCTTAAGGATATCTGATATTACCGTTGGTTATACTGTTCCAAAAGTTAAATTAGACAAATGGAATTTAGACAGAATGCGTGTTTATTTACAATTAACTAATCCGCAATTCTTTACTAAATACCATGGTCAAGACCCTGAGTACAACTCATCTTCTTATATAGATGATGTACCTTATATCATTTACACTTTTGGTTTAAATATTGGATTCTAAATAAAAACAAAAATTACTTTAAAAATAAATCTTATGAATATTTTTAAAAATTTCCGAAAAGCATCCATTGGCATTGCATTAATATGCATTGTTGGAGCTGGTTGCAGTAAGAATTTTCTAAATGAAATTAATCCTTCAAATAGAACAACCGACACTTATTATAACGATGCAACAGGTTACGAAAGTTTGGTAACATCTTGTTATCCTTTATTAAGAGATATTGCCCAACAAAGAATTCTATCTTATGGTGGAACAGACGTGTTTGCTCAAGCTGGCTGGGGTGGTATCTATTTCAATCAACCCAATCAATTGGGCAGTCAATACGACCAGTATGATATTCGATTGAATGCATCACTAGGAGACCTTCAAACACTTTGGGATTTCTTATACCGTGAAATCAATCGTTGTAATGCTGCAGTGGTAAGAGCTCCTGGAGTAATTGGCATGACCGATTCTTTAAAAACTGTTCGTGTTGCAGAAGCAAAGTTTTTGCGTTCATTATGTTATTTCTGGGCAGTACAACAATGGGGTGATATTCCAATGCCTTTAGTTGAAACAACTACTGCAAGTTTAGAAGTAGTAAAGACTCCTGCAAAAGA
>JBAXPJ010000042.1:0-23693 GCA_037132335.1 Sediminibacterium sp.
AGTTTTGGATGAAGTAACTTCCTTCGTAGGGCAAGGAACATCACCAAACTGGTTGGTTAAACGATAATAGTTGTAAGCCCTATAAAAATAGGCTTTTCCCATAAGGATACTTTTATCTGCATCAGAAATTGCAGTTGCTCCTGGTAAACGAGAAATAATAGTATTTGCTTCACGAATACCTACATATTCCGATTTCCAATACCAACCGATTCTATTAAAATCACCGCTGTTCAAATTGGCACTAGGTGTAATTTGAAGATTTAAATTTTGAGCAGGGCCGGATTTATCATCTGTACCTTCTACCGATACTTCCGAAAAAAGCTGCTCTGTAATAATTGGGGCACCATCTCCATACCATTCTGTTCGAAGATTCATGGCGCAACCGGTTAGTGCTGCATTAAAACCTGCAAGATCTACCAATGTATTTTCTGGTGAATAAATGGAAAGGGGCTTTGGTTGAAGCCAATCTTTATTACAGCCAGTAATTGCTATCGTTGTTATAGTGATAACCGACAGCAGAAAGCGTAGTTTATAATTCTTTTTCATGTTTCTGTTTTTTATTAGGTTATCTTATAATGTAAGGTTTATGCCAAAATTGAATGTAACAGGAACGGGAGATACATTCGAAGGTAAATTACTTGATCCAGTTCCATGATACTCAGGATCAAAGAAATTCCATTGTGAGAATACTGCTGAATTAACAATATTCACATAGGCTTTTAATCCTTCTAATTTCCACTTACGAGCCAATTCTGCTGGAATTGTATAAGCTAAACTAACATTACTTAATCTAATAAAACTTGATTTTTTGTAAACGTTCCAAGAAACTGGACCGCCAGCATTTGACATCAATGCAGCATAGTCATTGATTGGATTTGAAGGTGTCCAATAAGGGCGTACATAGAATTCAGAACGATTGTAAAAGTGGTCTACGTTTTTCGCTTCGTTAAAATTACTCATCTGACCTACTTTCGCATACAATGTAAAAGAGAAATCAAAGTTTTTATACAACTTGAATTCGTTTCTTAAGTTCCAAGAAAAGTCTGGTGTAGACGTTCCCACGAATTGTCTGTCTGCAATTGTATATGCGCCATCTCCATTGGCATCATTTAATTTGAAGTCACCTGGCTTATAGCCATACTTTGCAGCAGAGGCAGCTTCAGAAATTTGCCAAACGCCTTCAATTGCATAATTATAAAGAGAGCCGATACTTTTTCCAATGAACCAACCATTTCCAATATCGTCTTTTTCAGAACTACCAATTTGTTTTCCGGTAGCGTCAAAATCTGGCGTTGGTCCATATAAATGGTTGATGGTGTTTTTATTCCACCAAAATGCAATCGTTGATTTCCATTCGAAATTATTGCGTTTCATGTTTTGGGTATTGAAGCTAAATTCAAAACCATCGTTTTGTACTTCACCCAAATTTGCAAGAATGCTGGTAAATCCTGTTACAGTTGGCAAGGTTCTATTCACCAATAAGTCTTTGGTAATTCTTGTGTAGTAATCAATGGATCCAGAAACGATTCCTTTGAATAATGAGTAATCCACACCTACATTCACAGAACTATTTCTTTCCCATTTTAGTCCTGGGTTAGATAAGTTACTGGCCGCTACTTGTGCACCACTATAGATTGTTCCTCCGGTAGTGACGAAAGTATAGGTTCCAGAACTTAAGTTAGAAAGTGCCGCGTATCGACCAATCTCTCTGTTTCCGTTTTCTCCGTATGAAACCCTTGCTTTTGCATAGTCAAGCCATTTAGTAGTATGCTTCATAAATCCTTCTTCACTAATTGCCCAAGCAAATGCCAAAGAGGGGAAAGTAGCTCTTGGGTTTTCTTGTCCAAAAGCAGAATAACCATCTCTTCTAGCAGTAGCAGTTAAAAAATAACGTTGGTTATAGTTATAGTTTAAGCGACCCATTAAGGCGTCTCCAGTAGAATATTGGTCATCACTAGATACAATTGGAGCTTGTGTTGCAGATTGCAAAGAATTATATCCAAGATTTCCATTAGGTGCTAAATTTTCGGCATGCACGTTTGTGTTCCAAGATTGGAATTTCTCGGCATTAACTAAGAAAGTTGCTTCAATTGTATGCTTACCGTATTTTTTATTCCATCTTAAAATATTATCTAATGTCCATGAATAAACTGTTTGGTTCCTTCTGTCAATAACACCTTTTTTTGCAAGCATGGTAGGGTTTTGAGCAGATTGATAGTTGTATTCTCTTAACATATCAAATCTTGGTGCAAAGTTTACTTGGTAAGAAAATCCAAAAGGCAAATTTCCTTTAGCATAAATAGTACCAAATAAGTTATCATACTTATACATCCTTGAAGTATAAGTTTGACTCATGAAAGGGTGGGTATTGTTTCCTGGGTCATCATTAGGGCTATTTCTTAATACAGTGGTGCTTCCATCGATATAGTATGAACCCAAAGGCGTGGTGTTTATTAAGTCACTCAAACTAACAGGAACAGTACTTTCGTCACGATCTGCGTATTGGATATTTGCACCTACTGTCAAGTACTTAGTAATATTCGATTCTAAATTCAAACGCATACGAATGGTTTTATAAGTATCGCCAACGGTTAAACCCTGGTTTTCTAAATAACCAGCAGAAAAATAATAATTATAATCTTCTTTGCGTTGAGCCACACTTACTGTATGGTCATGTTGCAAAGCACTTTGATTGTAAATTATTTTTTCCCAGTCTAAAAATTTATTGGCAAGGTAATTGGCAACTTCAACTGGTTTAAATTCTAAACGGTTGTTGCCAAGCCAAACTGCCATTGGGTCTCCCACCGAACCATCTAATGCAAGCCACTGAGCTTGTGTAAAACTAGCGGGAAGGTTGTTGGGGTTGGTGTATTTGTATTTTACGCCAGGTTTAGAAGTGGAGTCAAATCCATGCATAGCAAATTCTGCATCTGCACGAAAATCAACATATTCATTAGCTGTTAAAAAATGAGGTTTGTTTTGTACTTTATTTATTCCAATATTGTCATTGAAAGTTACAATTGGCTTACCAACTTTACCTCTTTTGGTAGAGATCAAGATAACACCATTCGCAGACCTTGCTCCAAAAACAGCTGCAGAACTAGCATCTTTCAAAATGTCCATAGTTGCAATGTCGTTGGGATTGATGTCTTCTAAACCACCTGGGTAAATAACTCCATCTAATACAATCAATGGACTAGAGCTGGCAGTTAAAGTACCCTTACCTCTAATTTGTAAACTTGCATTTGATCCTTTGGTACTAGCGTCCATACCTACATCAAGGCCGGGCGCATTTCCACGTAACATATCACCAACGGATCTTGGATTTTCATTTTCTAATTGGGTTGCTTTAATTTGGGATACAGCACCAGTTAAATCTTTTTTAGTTCTGGTACCATATCCAACTACCACTACATCATTCAAACCAGAAACTTGTTCTGTAAGTGCAATAGTTAAATTGGCGTTTCCTTTTGTAGCAACTTCTTTAGTTCCATATCCAGTAAAACTAAAAACTAGAACAGCATTTTCTGGCACATTGTTAATGGTAAAAGTTCCTTGCGCATTGGTAGTTACACCACGCTTGGTTCCTTTAATTAAAACACTAACACCCTCTAGAGGCGCCGATTTGGCATCGGTGACTTTTCCTGTAATAGTAGCAGGCGGAAGATTTTTTAAGCCTACTAATTTGTTTTCGGTGCTATTTGCTTTAATAGCCGGTGCAATACTGCAAAGGCATAGCATTAAGCAAACCGAATAGCGCATGAATCCCTTAGGAACATGGCGTTCGTTGGTTTTTTTTCTCATATGGCAATTGTTTTTAAGCTAGCATCTTTAATATTTCACCTATCAATCGTTTTAATGTGGTGTAACAGATACTAAATTTTTAGTAAAATAATGCGGATAATTGAATAAATGGCTGTTATTTAACAAAATGTGGAAAAAAATTTACGAAATTGTTTTCGTAAATAATAGGAACTACACAAGATAAATTCCCCTAAATTGACCACTTTCAAACTGAAAATCTAGCCATATGAGTAGAAATAGTACAAAAACAGTATATGTTTTATTGATTCTTTTGAGTTTTTCTTTTCAATTACGGGCAAATACGCCTATAAAACCAATAAAGACCACTGGTTTTAAGCTTGAAAAGTTGTCAATTAACGACAAAGACAAGCTAAAAAATAGCAAAGTCCTTGTCTATACAAAAAATGGTAAAGGGTATGTGCACGATAATATAGCATCTGCAGTAGCCAGCATTAAAGAAATGGGGGTTGAAAATCATTTTACAGTAGATGTTTCGGACGATCCTAGCGTATTTACCGAAGCGAATTTAAAAAACTACCAATTTTTAATATTTACTAGCACCAATAATGATGTGTTTGATAACGATAATCAGCGCGTTCAATTTAGGCGTTATATAGAAGCAGGCGGCGGTTTTGTAGGCGTGCATTCTGTTACAGGCACCGAGCGCAATTGGACCTGGTTTAAAATGATGCTCGGCGAAACATTTTCATGGCATGCTAGTTTTCAAAAATTTAGCATTAAAAAATTAGACAATACACATCCATCAATGCAAGGGGTTCCTGCAATTTGGGAGAGAGAAGACGAATGCTATTTTGGGAAAGAATTGTATCCAGGAATTAAAGTGTTAATGGCACACCAATTAAGTAGTTTAAATCCTAGCCAAACAGATTTGATTCAAAAAAATGCAGGATCTTATGCCAACTATTTTCCTGCAGTTTGGTACCAGCAATTTGATGGAGGAAATATTTGGGTAACTGCATTAGGGCATAGCAAAGAAAGCTATCAAGATCCTGTGTATAAAAACCATTTATTACAAGGCATACGTTATATAGCCAATCAATTTAAAGGATTAGATTATTCAAAAGCACATGCCATTACTAGGGATGATGCTTTGTAAAACAGCTAATTTTAAAATCGTTTTTCGAATCAATTAAACCACTAAGGTTTATCGCTAATAAAATAGCTAAAAATTAGTTTTAAAAAATCAATCAATTATTTAAAAATAACAATTCATTTATGCGCTTCAGTCAGTTTTTTTTAGTTGCTATGTTTATTTGTTTAAAAGGCTTTAGTCAGCAGCCAGTGAAGCTGATAACCCTTGATCCTGGGCACTTTCATGCGGCATTGGTTCAAAAATCAATGTATCCACAAGTAGATCCAACGGTGTATGTGTATGCCAAAAAAGGATCTGATTTAAATGCACATTTAGATAAAATAAAAGGCTATAATGCTGCTGCGGTTGCGCCAACAAAATGGATTGAAAAAGTATATGAGGGCGATGATTATTTAACTAAAATGTTGCAAGAGAAAAAAGGAAATGTAGTGGTGCTTGCAGGTAACAATCAATTAAAAACAGATTATATTTTACAATCCATACAGTCTGGCTATAATGTTTTTTCAGACAAGCCAATGGTAATTGATGAATCTGGATTTGTAAAACTAAAACAAGCATTTACAACTGCCCAAAAAAACAAATTACTCTTGTATGATATTATGACTGAGCGTTATGAAATCACTACTATTTTACAAAGAGCTTTGTCTATGCAACCAGCTTTGTTTGGAACTTTGCAAAAAGGAACAGTTGCAGAACCAGCAGTAACCAAAGAAAGTGTACACCATTTTTATAAATATGTTTCAGGCTCTGTGTTAACGCGTCCAGCTTGGTTTTTAGATACCAAACAAGAAGGCGAAGGAATTGTAGATGTTACAACACATTTGGTTGATTTAGTACAATGGGAGTGCTTTCCAAACACCACTATCAATTATCAAAAAGACATTACTATTAATAATGCAAAAAGTTGGAACACCACTATTACCAAAGACCAGTTTTCGGAACTAACTAAATTGAATGAAATTCCTAGTTATTTAAAACCAACCACCAATGCAAATAATGAAATTAGTGTATTGAGTAATGGTGAGTTTAACTATACTATTAAAGGTGTTCATGCAAAAGTGTCTGTTATTTGGAATTACAAAGCGCCAGCAGGAACAGGAGATACGCATTACTCTATTATGCGTGGAACCAAGGCCAATTTAATTATTCGCCAAGGTGCAGAACAACAATACAAACCAACTTTATATATTGAGCCATTAGTAGCATCTATTGATTTTGATAAAACAGCGCAACAAATTATTGCAACTATTAGTGAACAATACAAAGGTGTTAGTTTAAAAAAGAACGACAAAGGATACGAAGTGATTGTTCCAGAATCTTTTAAAGAAGGGCATGAGTCGCATTTTGCACGTGTAACAGAAAAGTATTTAGATTATTTATTGAATCACAATATGCCTTCTTGGGAAGTGCCCAATATGTTGGCTAAATATTATACCACCACGCAGGCGCAGAAAATGGCTGCAAAAAAATAAACAAATGAAAAGTTTACAAGCCCTTGTTTTATTATTAGCGGTTACTTGTTTTTCAAGTCAAGTAATTGCACAAGCAAAAGCAAATACATTAACACAAGGCACGTACAAAACTATTTTTGAAATGTTGCGCGATGTGCCGGGTTTAGAAGTTCAATTAAGTAACGATAAATCGGGGGGATCTATTACTATACGTGGCACAACAAGTTTGAAGAATCAAAGACCACCACTATTTGTTATTGATGGAAGTATTTATGGTGGAGACATTACAAATATTAATCCACAAGATGTAGATGGTATTTCGGTATTAAAAGATGCAGCATCTACAGGGGCTTATGGCGCACAAGGCGCATTTGGGGTGATTGTTATTACCACCAAAAACGGTAAAGGTGTTGTAGCCCGTGAGGCAGTGGTAGAAAGCCATACAGGATCTGCTTATACTTATTTTATAGAACACAAAACCCAATTGTTAGTGTACGGTTTAAATGATGAAATAATTGTAAAAGGTGTTATCTTAAAACAGAGAGATAGTTCATTAGTGTTTATGGTTAAACGCAAAGAATTATTGGTGCCAATTAGCAGTATTAAAAGAGTAGAGATGGTTCCCGAATAATAATTACTACACATCTGTCAAATATCGATTTCGTAAATTATTATACACAATAATGAGCGTTGATTCGAAAAAAAAATCAAATTCACTTATATAAACGTTCATATGGATACAACAAATATATTCTCCTTAAAAAATAAGGTGATAGTCGTAACAGGGGGCACTGGAATTTTAGGTGGTGCCTTTGTTAAAGGCATTGCTAATGCAGGTGGCGCCGTGGTTATTTTAGGAAGAAATAGTACAGTAGGTAATGAAAGAGCCGAAGAAATAAATGCAAGTGGCGGAGATGCTATTTTTATTGCAGTAGATGTATTAGAAGAAGCAGACTTATTAAAAGCCAAAGAAATTATTTTAGAAAAATATGGCAAAATAGATGGCTTAGTAAATGCTGCTGGCGGAAATATTCCAGAAGCAGTAGTACAACCAGATGCCGATATTTTTAATATGAATATTGACGGAATGAAAAGAGCCATGGTATTAAATTTATGGGGCACTATTATTCCTACACAAATTTTTGGTTCAGTAATGGCCCAAAAAGGATCTGGCAGTATTGTAAATATTTCATCTGTAAGTTCAAAGCAAGTAGTAACCAAAGTGCTAGGATATAGTATGGGTAAAGCTGCTGTTGATATTTATACGCAATGGTTTGGGGTAGAAGTAGCTAATCGTTTTGGCGATGCTATTCGTGTAAATGCCATCATGCCTGGTTTCTTTTTAACCGAACAAAATAGAACCTTATTAACGCAGCCTGATGGCAGTTATACCGATAGAGGAAACTCCGTTATAAAAAACACACCCTTTAAACGTTTTGGCAAACCAGAAGAATTAGTTGGAGCCTTGGTTTATTTATTAAGTGATGCATCAAAGTTTGTAACCGGAATGCAATTAGGTGTTGATGGTGGATTCACTGTTTTTAGTGGGGTATAATTTAAAAAATAAAGCATGAGCCATTTTTTTTTGACAGATGATTTTTTGTTGCAGAGTAATACTGCAAAGCGTTTATACCACGATTATGTTAAAACGCTTCCTATTATTGATTATCACTGTCATCTTCCTCCAGATGAAATTGCCAGTAATAAGCAATTTGCAAACCTTACAGAAATCTGGTTAAAAGGCGATCATTATAAATGGCGTGCCCAACGTAGTTTGGGTGTTTCAGAACATTTTATTACAGGCACAGCAACCGACGAAGAAAAATTTCATGCATGGGCTAAAGTGGTGCCACAAACCGTTCGAAATCCATTGTTTCATTGGACGCATATGGAACTTAAAACTGTTTTTAATTCAACCGAATATTTAAATGAACATTCGGCTGCTGGAATATACCAATCTGCTAATGAATTATTAAAAACAGAAGCATTCACCACACGTGGGTTGCTCTCTAAATTTAAGGTAGAATATGTAGGCACCACCGATGAACCATGGGATAGTTTAGAACATCACCAACAACTAGCCAATGAATCTTATGGTATTAAAGTATTGCCTTCCTTTAGGCCCGATAAAATTTTATTCATAGATAAAACAGCAGATTTTTTTCAATACCTATCTGCATTAGAAACTGCTAGTGGTATTAAAGTAACAGACATCGCATCTTTATTGTCTGCCATTGAAAATAGGGTAGACTATTTTCATGCAAATGGCTGCAGGGTTTCAGACCATGGTTTTATGCAAATGCCAGCTAGTTTAAATTTCAGTTTGGCATTAGAAACAGAGTTTAAAAATTTCATACAAAATAAAACCCAAGCATTTTCAGATCCAGTATCTTTTATGGGATTTGTGTTACTTGCATTAAGTCGCATGTACCACCAAAGAGACTGGGTGCAACAATTTCATTTGGGTCCTATTAGAGATAATAATACCCGATTAAATCAACAATTGGGTGCTAATGCAGGATTTGATTCTATTGGAGATTTTCCACAAGCATTGGCTATGTCATTATTTTTTGATCGGCTAGACCAATCGAATCAGTTAGCCAAAACAGTCATTTATAATATCAATCCTTCTGAGAATGAAGTGTTTGCGAGTATGTTAGGAAATTTTAATGACGGCAGTATAAAAGGAAAAATGCAGTTTGGATCGGGTTGGTGGTTTTTAGACCAAAAAGATGGAATGGAAAAACAATTAAATGCACTTTCTAATATTGGTTTAATTAGTACATTTATAGGCATGATTACGGATAGCCGTAGTTTTTTATCTTTTCCTAGGCATGAATATTTCAGAAGAATTCTCTGTAATTTAATTGGCGATGAAATGGAAAAAGGACTATTGCCAAATGATGAAAAATGGATGGGAGATATTTTAAAAAATATTTCTTATTACAATGCAAAATCCTATTTTAATTTATAAAAATTTGGGTTCATTTTTAAAGCCATTTATTTTATTTCACACCATTAACGATTAAAAAAAATGTCAAACACAAGAAGAAATTTTATTAAACAATCCGCAAAAGCAGCAGCAGGAACTTATATTGCTTCTGTAGGATTTAGCGCAAAAAGTTATGCCAATATTTTAGGCGCTAACGACCGCGTAAGAGTTGGTGTTGTTGGTTTTTCCGACAGGCACCGTAGTTCTCATATCCCTCCATTTATGAAGTACTACAAAGAAATGAATTTTGATATTGTAGCCGTTTCAGATATCTGGAAAAAAAGAAGAGAAGAAGGTGCTGCTTTCTTAAAAGACAAAATGGGGCATGATATAAAAGCTTATCGTAACAACGATGAACTATTTGATTCAAAATCGGTAGATGCGGTTTTTGTAAGTACACCAGATTTTCAACATGCTATTCATGCAGCCCAAGCGGTAAAAGCAGGTTGTGATGTTTATTGCGAAAAACCTTTTGCAGAAACCATGGAAGACAATCGTAATGCTTTAAAAATTATTAAAGCGTCGAAACAAATTGTACAAATTGGTTCTCAACGCCGAAGCGGACCTAATTATACTGCAGCAGCAGACTTTATCCAATCAGGAAAATTTGGTCCTATCACTATGGTTGAATTGAATTGGAATGTTAACCAACCAGGTCGTTGGAGAAGACCCGATTTAGTAGCACAGTGTAAAGAAGAAGATTTAGACTGGAATAGATTTTTATTAAACAGACCAAAAGAAGCATTTGATCCTAGAAAGTTCTTAGAATACCGTTTGTTCTGGCCATATTCTTCGGGTTTACCAGGTCAATGGATGAGTCATCAAATTGATACCGTGCATTGGTTCTCTGGATTAAAACATCCACGTAGCGTAACAGCTAATGGTGGTATTTATCAATGGAAAGATGGACGTAAAAACTGGGATACCATTACAGCAGTATTTGATTATGGTCCTGCCAATGATTTAGCTACCGGATTTCAAGTGGTATTTAGTTCTCGTATGCATAATGGAGACGATAATCCAAGTGAAATTTATTACTCTAATGGTGGTGAATTGAATTTAATTACCAATAAAGTTTCTCCAAAAGGTGGTATGAGAGCAAACTATGCTGCTGCTATGAAAATGCAAGCAAATTTATTGCCAGAATTAAGTTTAACTGATAATGTAGTAAAAGTAGAATCAGGCGCAAATACAGGCGGAGATGCACTTACAACAGCGCATATTAAAAACTGGATGGATTGTATTCGTAGTAGAAAAACACCTAATGCACCAGTAGAAGCGGGTTATAACCATTCTATTGCAACCATTATGACCAATGCCGCTGTTCACACAGGCGCAAAAGTTACTTTCGACGAAGCCACTCAAGAAATTATGGCAAACGGAAAAGCATTTAAATATTAATACAATTATTTTTTTCCAAACAAAGGGAAGCTCCAAAAGACGCTTCCCTTTGTTATTGTGTTTTAACAGAACAAATGAATCAAAAAAACAAGGCAATAGCTGCAGTATTATTAGCTAATTTTTTCTTTGGATCTAGTGTAATTGCAGTAAAGCATATCACTCCTTTACTGATGCCCCCCATGGCACTAACAACAATTAGAATTATAGTTAGTGCCTTACTTTTTTGGAGCATGTATGCCATGAATCCTGTAAAAATGGGGTTTGAAAAAAAAGATTTTTTACGTTTAGTTTTATGCGCCATTGCAGGGATAGCACTAAACCAAAGTTTTTCTATACGCGGCATGTCATTAACAAGCCCAATACATGCGTCTTTACTTATTTTAACTACACCTATTGCCATTACATTTTTGGCCATATGGTTTTTAAAAGAAACTTTAAATCCATTTAAAATAGTGGGTTTGTTTTTAGGAATTTCTGGGGGAGTTTTGTTGATTTTTTCAAGAGATTTATCGTCAGTAGCCGGAAGCCAACAATCTTTAGGGGATGTGTTTATAATTATGGGTGCAATATGTTATGCAACTTATGTTGTGTCTTTAAAACCATTGGCGCTTAAGTACAAAGCCAATCATATTTTACAATGGTTATTTCTGTTTGGATTAATTATTGTTTTGCCAATTGGTTGGCATGATGTAGCAAGTGTACAATGGATTAAATTCAATTTGTTAAGTTGGATCTGTTTAGGGTATGTAATACTAGGTGCCACCTTTTTTGCTTACCAATTGATGAACTATAGTATAAGGGTACTTGGTGCAAGTGTAACAGGTTCTTTTTCATATACCCAACCCTTTTTTGGAGCGGTTGCTTCAATGCTTCTATTAAACGAAAACCTCAGTTTACCCAAAATTGCAGCTGCAATTCTAATAATGGGAGGGGTGTTTTTAACTAATTACAAGTCTTAAATTTTAAGCATGAAAACCTGTATTTGGTTTTCTAATATTGTTAAAATAAAGCATATTTAGG
This sequence comes from Sediminibacterium sp., assembly GCA_037132335.1. Classification (GTDB taxonomy): domain Bacteria; phylum Bacteroidota; class Bacteroidia; order Chitinophagales; family Chitinophagaceae; genus Sediminibacterium. The sequence continues at coordinate 11,783 of JBAXPJ010000042.1, forward strand.
TTTTTTAAGTATGTTAAGTTGTTGTAATACAACCATTTCTGATCTCTATATTTTTGCAATTAAATGAATTTATTTATAGGGGAACTTCTATAAACCACTACATTTGTGTAGTAATTCCCCTACACAATATGTTTAGCCACGATCAAATTGATTTTGATATACTAAAGAAACGCGCCTTCAATTTACGTTGGGCGTCGGTGGCAGAAGGGGTCATTCCATTAACGGCAGCAGATCCAGATTTTAAGTCGGCACCAGAAATTGCAGCAGCCATTAGTCAATTTTCGTTAGATAGGTATTTCTCTTATGCACCAGCAGAAGGCTATGCTTTTTTTAAAGAAGCAATGGCTGAATTTTTTCAATTAAAGCGCAATATTAAAGTTGAGGCCCAATATATTTTTCCGGTTGATAGTGCTGCTGCAGGGATTGATATTATTTGTAAAGCATTTTTACAACCACTAGATCAAGCCATTATATTTAATCCGGTAGATTTTTTATTTAGATACGCTATTGAATCTAATGGCGGTATAGCCATTCCTTTTACTGTACCAATTAATCCTGAAGAGGAACTAGACTACACTGCATTAGAGCGTTTAATCAATGCACAAACAAAAATGATTTGTTTGTGCAATCCATTAAATCCAACAGGGAAAGTTTTTACAACTACCGAATTGCAAATCATTGGCGAACTAGCAGTTAAACACCAACTAATTATTTTATCGGATGAAATTTGGAGTGATATTATTTTCACGCCAAATGTTTATACAAGTATTGCATCTATCTCAAACGAAATAAGGCAGCAAACCATTGTGGTTACTGGGTTTAGTAAGTCTTATGGATTGGCTGGCTTAAGAATTGGTGCATTAATGGCATCAAACGAATTGCATTATCATTTATTAATGCAAGCATCAAACCATTTATCAACAGTACATGGATCAAATGTATTGGCACAAGTAGCTGCAACAGCAGCACTAACAAAATGTAATTATTGGTTAGCAGCATTTGTACAACACTTACAACAGATGCGCAATATTTCTGTGGCACGATTAAATGAAATGCCAGGCATATCTTGTTATGCACCACAAGGTTGTTATGTAGCATTTGCAAATATTACAGCAACAAAATTATCAAGCATCCAAATCAGCGAAATTTTATTGAAAGAAGCAAAGGTATCGGTAGTGCCAGGTTTGCCGCAATGGTTTGGTACTGGTGCTGATGGTTATATTCGAATTAGTTTTGCAACTTCAGAACAACTATTACAAGAAGCTTTTTCTAGAATGGAAACAACCCTAAAATCCATTGTATGAAAATAGTAATCATTGGTGGCGGAATAGGGGGTATGGCATTGGCAATATTATTACATAAAAAAGGGTACTTGGTAAGTGTTAGCGAAAAAGAAACCAAAGTGCCCAATATTGGCAATGCTTTTTTAATGCATTCCGACGGAGTATCTGTATTAGATTTATTCGCCTCTTATTCAAATGTAAAAGAGCTGCCGGGCAAATTCATCGATACATTTGTATTAAAAAATCCTAACGATACTGCGCTGAAATATTTAAAATTAGAGCCCTGGCAATGTATTAAGCGGCCTGATTTAATTAATTATTTATATTCACTTTTGCCACCAAATAAAATAAAATCAGGAAGGACCTTCTCGCATTTTTTATATGAAGACGAGCAAGTGATTGCTGCCGTATTTACCAATGGAGCTATTGAGTTTGGCGATGTATTTGTTGGAGCTGATGGGTCTCATTCAAAAGTAAGAACCACACTATTTGGTAAAACAAATTTCACGCCAATTGAAGTGAACGAAATTATTGGCGTTGTTCGTTTGCCTTCGGTTGCTCAAAGCCATTCGCACGAGTTTACCAAATTTCAAAGTCAAGAAAAAGGACTTTCTTTTGGATTCATTCCTACTTCTGATGAAGAGTTAGTTTGGTTTATGCAATACGATATAAAACTAATGCAACTTTTTAATGATACGCCCAATGCCATGCGTGCTTTGTGTGTAGAATTGTTGAAAGAATTTCCGGCAATTGTTCAAGAAATAATACATGCAAACGATTATACTACCAGTTATATTTGGAAGACTACAGACTTTGACTTACTGCCAACATTCCATAAGCAAAATGTTGTGCTAATAGGCGATGCCGCTCATTTGGCAGTGCCGTTTACAAGTGCAGGTACAACTAATGCATTAATTGATGCCAAAGTATTATTTGAAAAATTTATTATAGGAAATGATTTACAAAAAATCTTTACTAATTTTTATTTAGAAAGAGCCAAATTGGTTGAAGAGCATACTCTGCTTGGCCGACAATTGAAACAATCATTTTTACAACCCAATGAATCGCTAATTGATGAAATTAAAATTCCATTAATTGCACATAAACAATCAAAAAACAAATTAGCACCAAAATATAAAAAAGTACACTTATTGTATTTTACAGATCCTATATGTTCTACCTGTTGGTTAATACAACCACAATTGCGCAAGTTGAAATTAGAATATGGCGATTATTTAGAAATTGAATATTGTATGGGTGGTCTTTTGCCTTCTTGGAATAATTTTAAAAGTGGTCCTATCACTAGTCCTGAAACGGCTGCTAAATATTGGGATGAAGTTGCTTTAGCATATGAGATGCCTATTAATTCTTCGGTCTGGTTAGAAGATCCTTTGCCTTCTTCTTATCCACCCTCCATTGCTTTTAAAGCAGCACAAATGCAAGACATAGACAAGGCAATTATATTTTTGCGAAGAATTAATGAAATGCTATTTGTTGATAGTAAAAATATAGTTGAAAATGTATTGTTGCATAAGGCAGCTTTTGAAGCAGGTTTAGATGCTGCAAGATTGATGCGCGATCTGGAAGGCAAGGCGCAATCTCTTTTTGAAGCCGATTTAGACTTAGCCAAAAGTTTAGATATTACCAGTTTACCTACTTTTATTTTTACAGATAAATATGATCATTCAGTGGTATTAACAGGATTTAAAGACTACCAAAAATTCGAAGATGCTTTATTGCAATTAATTCCCAAGGCCAAAAAGAAACCCATTAAAAAAGATTACGAAAATTTATTTAAAATCTATCCAACCCTAACCACCAAAGAATTTTCATTTTTAAGTGATTTAGAAATGGATACTTCAGAAGCCTTGTTATTAGACCTATTCAAGAAAAAGGTATTAATTAAATATAATAGCCAACAAAAAGGCACAATTTGGAAATTAAGTGCGTAGCGGCAATTTAAAACTACCTTCGCAGCTCATTTTACAATTATGACTTTTCAGGATTTAAATTTAAATACCCCATTGTTGAAGGCTTTAGACGATTTGGGCTATACATATCCAACCACTATTCAACACCGTGTTTTTGCTACAGCTATGTCTGGAAAAGACGTTTGTGGCATTGCTCAAACAGGAACTGGTAAAACATTTGCTTATTTATTGCCTTGTTTGCGTCAGTGGAAGTTCAATAAAGACAAAGATCCTCAAATATTGGTGATTGTTCCAACCCGAGAATTGGTGGTACAAGTTGTAGATGCAGTAAAAGCGCTAACAACTTATATGAGCGTTGAGGTGGTAGGGGTTTATGGCGGAGTAAATATCAATACCCAAAGAACAGCTTTAGAAACTACTGGTGCAGATGTAATTGTAGCTACACCCGGCAGATTATTTGATTTAGTGATGCATGGTGCGTTTAAAACCAAGTTCATTAAAAAAGTAGTGGTAGATGAAATGGACGAAATGCTCAATCTTGGCTTTAGAACCCAATTAAAAAACATTGTAGATTTATTACCTGCTAAACGCCAGAATTTATTATTTTCTGCAACGATAACAGATGAGGTAGAAGCTTTAATGGAAACTTATTTTAACGATCCTGTAAAAGTAGAAGCAGCACCAACCGGAACGCCACTAGAAAATATTATTCAAACTGCTTACGAGGTTCCTAATTTTTATACGAAAGTAAATTTATTAGAATTATTGTTAACCGAAGATGCATCCATGACCAAGGTATTGGTGTTTGCAGTAACCAAAAAATTAGCAGACGAACTATTTGAACAACTAGACGCAAAATTTCCTGGAACCGCTGGTGTGATTCACTCTAATAAAGAACAGAACCATCGATTTAATACAGTAAAACAATTTAAGGAAGGAAATTATCGATTTATTATAGCTACAGATATTGTAGCTCGTGGTATAGATATTGCAGAAGTAACCCATGTAATTAATTTCGACACTCCCGAAGTGCCAGAAAATTATATCCATCGAATAGGACGCACAGGAAGGGCCGATAAAAAAGGTATAGCAATTACTTTTATTACACCAAGTAGCAAGCCACAGCAATTAGCCATAGAGTCTTTAATGCACTATCAAATTCCTATTTTACCATTGCCAGAAAACCTAGTTATTTCGGAGGTATTAACCGACGATGAAATGCCTAAGGTGTATATGAAAAATATAGAGCCCAAACTGCCTAAAAAACACGCGACTGGTCCAGCATTTCACGCAAAATCAGCCAAGAACTCGAGGGTTAATGTAAAAGTGAAAAGAAAGGATACCATGAAGAAAAAATATGGAAAACCTATTAAGCGCGCGCCCAAAAAGTAATCAGATAAGCCTATTTTTACGATAGGTTTATTTTTTAACTAGAATACATATTCAATGCATCGCCAGTTTTTGTTAGTTTTTTTTATGCTTCTTGTGTTTACGAACCTATTAAACGCACAGCAAAATCCCGTACAAACTATTAAAGGAACAATTGTAGAAAGATCTATTAGTAAACCATTAATTGGCGCCACCATTGAATTACTCAATGCTGCCAAAACAACCAGTATTTCAAACAATAAAGGTTTTTTTATAATAGAGGGAATACCTGTTGGGCGTCATTCTCTGCGCATTAGTTATGTTGGATTTAAAACAGTTACCCTAAATAATTTATTGGTTGAATCGGGCAAAGAATTAGATGTAACAGTAGAAATGGACGAAGAAGTTCAAACCACCCAAGAAGTAATTGTACAAAGCAAACCCAATAAGGCAAAGCCACTCAATCAATTTTCGTTGGTAAGTTCAAGAATGTTTAGTGTAGAAGAAACCAGAAGATTTGCTGCCAGCATTAACGACCCATCACGCATTGCAACAGGCTTTGCAGGTGTTGTGGGCAATGGAAATACCAATGCTTTAATTATTAGAGGAAATGCCCCAAATGGGCTGCTATGGCGCATGGAAGGGGTAGATATACCCAACCCAAACCATTTTGCATCGGTAGGAACTTCGGGTGGTGGGGTATCTATATTAAGTGCGCAACTACTAGCCAATTCCGATTTTATGACGGGGGCATTTGCTGCAGAATATGGCAATGTATTATCGGGGGTATTTGATATTAAATTACGCAAGGGCAATGCCAATAAAAGAGAACACACATTTTCTGCCAGTGTTATTGGAATAGACTTTGCAACAGAAGGTTATTTTAAAAAAGGATCAGGTGCTTCTTATTTAATTAATTATCGGTATGGATTTTTAAGTTTGATGCAAAAAGTGGGTATTAATATAGGCGAAGCACCCACCACATTTCAAGACTTGTCTTTTAATATAAACTTACCAACAAAACATATTGGAACCTTTACCATATTTGGCTTTGGTGGATTGAGCCAACAAAAAACAGTACCCGAAACAGACTCTATTTTATGGACAAGTTCAAGCTCGGCAAGGTCTGGCCGATTAGATTTGAGTAATACAGGTGCAGTAGGATTAACGCATAGTATTTTTTTATCGCCCAAAACAATTTTAAAAACAATTGTAAGTGTTAATGCAAGTAATATAAAGGCCGAAAATTCGAGGTTAGATAAATTTAATGGGCCACTTATTTTTACAAGAATCAACCAGTTTCAAGAGAATAATACGGTTGTATCAATGGTGGCAACGCATAAGTTTAATAAATACTTGTTGCTAAAACTAGGTATGTATAAAAGTTTTAAAGGATTCAATTTGCAACAAAGAGAAGCCGTAAATAATGTATTAAGCAATAAAGTAAAATCAACAGGCAACACCGAACTAAATAATTATTTTTTGCAATTTAAAGTTGATCCAATAAATAGGTTAAGTATTCAATTTGGCATGCATGGGCAATATTTTGCACTCAATAAAAAATCTGTATTAGAGCCAAGATTTGGTATAAAATACATGACAGGAAAAACACAATTTCTATCTTTTGGGTTTGGTAAACATGCGCAGATTCAGCCGCTAGGTAATTATTTTGCCAGAATTAAAGTAGGGGTAGATACGCTACAACCCAATATGGGCTTAGATTTTAGCAGGGCTAATCATTATGTGTTAGGATATTCTATTCAATTAGCACCCAATTGGAATTTAAAAGCAGAAGGCTATTATCAGTGGTTGTATAATGTGCCAGTATCGGCATTAACACTAAGTAGTTATAGTTTAATTAATCAAGAAGACGACTATGCCATCGTTCCATTGGCCAATAAAGGCGATGGAAAAAATTATGGAGTAGAGTTTACACTTGATCGTTGGTGGAACGACCAGTTTTATTTGCTCAGTACCCTTAGCTTGTATAATTCCAGCTATATGCCATCCGATAGGGTTTGGCGAAACACGCGTTATAATTCTAATAGCACATTTACATTTTTAATGGGCAAAGAATGGAATATAAAAAGAAAAAGACCTTCAACAATTGCCATCGATTTAAAAATGATAGAGTCTGGAGGCGTTAGGGTAACACCAATTAATGTTGCACAGTCCATTGCCCAAAAAACAACCGTGCTAGATAATTCAAGAATTTATGGCGAAAAATTAGCCAACTTTTTTAGAATTGATTTTCAAATGGAATGGAAGTTTCAATACTATAAAAGAACAGGTAGTGCAATCATTGGCGTACAGAATTTATTAAATAGAAAAAATCCTTACAGCCAATCTTTCGATGTAGCATTAGGTAGAATAAAGTATAATTATTTACTGGGCTTAATTCCGGTAATAGGGTATAAAATAGATTTTTAATTCATTAGCATCTCAACCGCCAACCCCGTTTTTTTATCAATTGGCATTGGCGCGTGATTATCTGCTAAATATTTTTTTAATAATTGTGTTAGCTCTTTTATTTTTGCAGGATAATTCAGCGCAATATTAAAATGCTCACCAATATCATTTTTTAAATTGTACAATTCTTTATTGCCATTTCTTAAATCATATACCAACTTAAAAGCACCTTTACGTATTGCCGATTTATAATTAATGCCAGGGCCATCTTGGTCGATCCATTTATTAGGGTAATGCCAAACTAAAAATCTGGTAGAGTCTAATAAATTTGGTTGTTTAATAAACGGCACAAAACTTTTTCCATCAATTTGTTGAATGGTTGTTTGATTTGGCAGCTTGGCCATAGCAAGAATGCTAGGGAATATATCTTCTGCAATAATATACTGATTAGAAACAGTATTGGCTTGGCTTACAGCAGGCCATTTAATAATCATTGGTATGCGAATGCCACCCTCATAAACAGATCCCTTGCCAGCACGAAGTGGCAGGTTTTGAACATGCGGTATTTTACCTCTTGCTGGCGAAAGACTCAATCCTCCATTATCGCTCATAAAAATAATAATGGTATTGTTGGCCACTTTTTTTTCTGTGAGGTACTGCATAATATCGCCCAAACTTTTATCTACTCCTTCTACCAAACTGGCATATTTAGCTTGCGCAGTATCTAAGCCTTCAGACAAATATTTTTTAAAGAATCGTTGGTCTGGTTGAATAGGCGTGTGTACTGCATAATGCGCCATGTTTAAATAAAATGGCTGGTTATTTTTTATAGGAGCATCTAATGATTTTAATGCTTCAATGGTTAAAGCTTCAGTTAAAAAACTATCAGAACCAAAATAGGCTTCTAAATCGGGTACAGCTTGGTAACTTGTTTTACCCAATAAATTGCCATAATTATCTTTTCCATAATAACTCTGCGGATGGCCAGCTGCATGCCCTGCAATATTTACCATAAACCCAAGGTTATAAGGATTTGCTTGCGCTGTACCTGCAGCACCCCAGTGTGCTTTGCCCACCTGAATAGTAAAGTAACCTGCTTGCTTTAATAATTGCGGATAACTAGTGTATGCTAAAGGACTGAGTCCATTCATTTGCCAATTACTTGGGTTGAACTGTGCATCGTTGGCATCGCTATTATCGTTTTTGGTAGGAGATGTCCAGTTGGTTACGCCATGATGCGCCGCATTCATACCAGAGATAATACTAGTTCGGGTAGGCGTACAAACAGGGGTTGCATAAGCATTGGTAAATTTTATACCCTGTTTGGCCAGTAAGGCAATATTGGGTGTATGAAATTGCGAATTAAATGCATCTGTCATACCCATATCATCTACAATATATAAAATGATATTGGGTTGTTTTTGAGCTTCAATTTTGAAGCTCAAAAACAACCCAAATAATATGCATAACATCAATTGTTTTTTCATTGCAAGGCTTTAACACTCTTATATCATAATCTACAATCTAATATAAATTACTGATATCTAATTAATGTTACATTTCCTTGTCTGATAACAGGTTTGTTATTGTAATCAATACCTTGAATTACCCAGGTATAAGTTTCCATTGGTTGATTCACCCCATTTGTTGTACCATCCCAATATTTACTCATATCAGTACCACTAAATACTTCATGGCCAAATCGGTCATAAATTTTAAAGGATTTAATACCAGTCACACCAACATAAATTGGTTTAAGAATCGTATTCTCTTTAATATTACTGCCCGGATTAAATGCTCTTGGCAAGAAAATATCTGTTCCAGGGAATCCCCATATTTCTTGTGTATCAGTAATAGTACAACCTGCTGAATCTATAATACTTATTTTATAAACTGTTTTTGGATGTTGAACAGTAATTGTATTACAACGTGATTCATTTGTTTTTAAGTCTGTACTAGGAGACCATGTATAACTATTGCCTCCTGGTAAAGCACATAATTGTTGGTCAATATTATATTGTAAATATTTAATTGCATATACAGAATCTCTTCGTCTATCTATTATTTTAATAGGTATTGTTATGGAGTCTGATAAATAAGGACATTGTTTTCCAGTCACTACTAATTTAACAGGGTAGGTGCCAATATTCTTATAAACATGCGATGGATTAATTTGACTACTACCTACTTTGTCGCCAAAATCCCATCTCCAAAAACCTAGTCTATCGGCATAGCCGGCTACACTTAAATCGGTATATAAAATTGGAGTCTCTACGCAGAAATTTGTACTTGTAAAATTAGCTTTTGGATAACCAACTACTATTACTGAATCAATAAATGAAGTGACAGTACATGAGCTATCGGATTTCACCCATAATTTAACAATAAACTTATCTGCGTACTTAAATAGATGCCTTGGATTTGCAGTATAGTCTAAAGGTGTTCCGTCTCCAAAATCCCAAGTATAAGAAATGAACTTAGTACTTCCATATCCTAATGTTGAGGTATTTACAAAGCGGATGGTGTCTGTTAAACAAATCTGTTTTGGCATAATATACGATGCAGTTGGTGATCCGTATATGATAATTTGTTTGGTATAAGCAAGAGATGTACAACCTTCATCATTGGTAACTGTTAAGGTAATAAAATATTTACCTGGTTTTCTATACCAATGGGTAGGGCTTTGTACAGTTGAATTTGTGCCATCACCAAAACTCCAATTCCAATTTACCAGTTTTGTTTTGTCGTAACTAGTAGACATATCAGTGAACTTTACATTTACAGAGTCAATACAGGTAGTAGAATCGCTCATATTAAATAGTGCAATAGGAGCCGAAATTTTCAATGCATATACAATAGAGTCTTTTAAGTTAGGACATGCAAGACCACTAATTAATAGTTTGACGTTGAAAGTATTTAAAGTACTAAAGCTGTGTTTAGGACTTGCTTGATTACTAAAGCTACCATCATCAAAAGTCCATTTCCAAGCACCAATAGTATCGGCATAACCCACTTTAGAAGTGTCTGTAAAAATCACCGGGCTTAACACACAATTAAATTGGTGTGTAAATCCAGCCTTAGGGAATCCAGCTACAGTAATAGTATCTGTATAATAAGAGATGGTACAAGAACTATCTGCTTTCACTTTTAGTTTAACGACAAACTTGCCAGATTTTGTAAATACATGAATAGGATTTACAGCATTGTCTATATTAGTTCCATCACCAAAGTCCCAATCGGAAGTGAATGTTTTTGTTGCATAACCAAGTGTAGTTAAATTAGTAAACTTGATGGAGTCTGTTTGGCAAACAAGTTTAGACATGCTAAATACTGCTTTAGGAGATCCATGTACTAGTAGTGTTTTCGTGTACACCAAAGAAGTACAACCTTCGTCATTAGTAACAGTTAAGCTGATAACATATTTACCTGGTTTTCTATACCAATGTGAAGGGCTTTGTACAGTTGAAGTTGTGCCATCGCCAAAACTCCAATTCCAATTTACCAGTTTTGTTTTGTCGTAACTAGTAGAGATATCAGAGAATTGAACATTAACAGAGTCAATACAACTAGTTGTATCACTCATATTAAATAGTGCAATAGGAGCCGATATTTTCAATGCATATATAACAGAGTCTTTTAAGTTAGGACATGCAAGACCACTAATTAATAGTTTGACGTTGAAAGTATTTAAAGTACTAAAGCTGTGTTTAGGACTTGCTTGATTACTAAAGCTACCATCATCAAAAGTCCATTTCCAAGCACCAATAGTATCGGCATAACCCACTTTAGAAGTGTCTGTAAAAATCACCGGGCTTAACACACAATTAAATTGGTGTGTAAATCCAGCCTTAGGGAATCCAGCTACAGTAATAGTATCTGTATAATAAGAGATGGTACAAGAACTATCTGCTTTCACTTTTAGTTTAACGACAAACTTGCCAGATTTTGTAAATACATGAATAGGATTTACAGCATTGTCTATATTAGTTCCATCACCAAAGTCCCAATCGGAAGTGAATGTTTTTGTTGCATAACCAAGTGTAGTTAAATTAGTAAACTTGATCGAGTCTGTTTGGCAAACAAGTTTAGACATGCTAAATACTGCTTTAGGAGACCCATGTACTACTAATGTTTTTATTGAAGTTAATGATGCACAACCTTCGTCATTTGTTACAACTAGTGTAATATTATAACTACCAGGTTTACTATAATAATGTGAAGGATTTTGTAAGGTGGATGTACTGCCATCGCCAAAATTCCAATTCCAACTAGCAATTTTTCCTGGAGATTTTGCAATTGATTGATCAGTGAATTTAATTGTAATGGTATCTGTACAACTAGAAGTATCACTCATGCTGAATTTAACAGTAGGAAGTGGTTTAACATCTAATTGCATAGTAGTTGAGTCGGTACATTTATTAACACTTGATGCAATTTGTTTTATAAAATAACTAACCGTATTGCCAGTTGTATTTGCAGGCACTAAAATCTTAGGACTAGTTACAATATTTGATGGAACAAAAATTAGCGGATCGCCTGATATGGTTACATATGACCATACTTTATTTGTAGGAACATTAGTAGTTAAATCAGTTAATTGAATAGTAGATTCACCACAGAACTGATTATTACTTAAACTAAAATTAACAACAGGTCTTCTATATAAAGACAGAACTAAATTGCTGTCTGCCACACAGTTGTTTACTGAAGTAGCAGATAGTTTAATTGAGTAAACCGTGTCTATATTTCCTGGGTTATCTTTTAATTGTAAGGAATACTTTTTAGCAATACTGGTTGGCAATACCTTTAAATTAGACAATGCATTAATCGATTGATTCGTAATTGTCCAAGCTAATTGGTAGCTATTATTTTTTGCCACAACTGTTTCATAAATAAAGTCGGTATATCCTACCGGCACGC
>JBAXPJ010000043.1:0-23072 GCA_037132335.1 Sediminibacterium sp.
GCACTTGCCACCTGCCGTTGGCGCTTTCCTTCCTCCATTTTCTAACATTTGTTTGACTGTAAAATTAGTTACTTTGCCGTGTATTAAAGGTTTTATCCTGTTTATGAAGCGATTTTCAAGAATACTTTTTTATTTAAAGGACAAAAAACAGAATATTGGACTCTATATAGTGTTCAATTTATCGTCTGTTTTGTTCAACTTGGTTTCTCTGGCTTTGCTAGCCCCATTTTTGCAAATGTTGTTTTCAAAAGAAAGAATCGACATAAAAAAGCCTGTAATAAGCTTCTCAGCTAATGGAGCACAAGACTATATTAAATTCGAAATGAACCAGCTAATCATTTTGCATAGTAAAACATATGCACTGGCCGCTGTTTGTATTTTAATTGTTATATCTGTTTTCTTTAAAAATATTTTCATCTATCTATCTTATCGTGTTTTGGCACCAATGCGCAATTATGTAATGACCAAATTGCGTTCTGATTTATATGCAAAAATTTTAGAATTACCCATTGGCTTTTTTACTGAAAAACGCAAAGGCGATATTATTAGTAGAATGAGTAATGATGCAAACGAAATTGAATGGAGTGTGATGAGCACATTAGAAGGATTGATTAGAGATCCTTTGCAAATTTTAATTATACTAACCATTATGGTGCTGATGAGCCCTGCACTCTCTTTGTTTTTATTAGTGTTATTACCCCTTACCGGATTTATTATTGGAAGAGTGAGTAGGTCTTTAAAAAAACAATCTACCAGTTCTCAAGAACAACTAGGAACATTAATGTCTATACTCGATGAAACCCTTGGTGGGCTTAGGGTTATTAAGGCGTTCAATGCCGAAAAAATTCTGCGTAATAAATTTTTCGATACTAATGATACCCTCAATCATATTCGAAACAAAATGAATTTCAGGAGAGATTTAGCCTCTCCTATGTCGGAATTTTTAGGGGTTTTGGTTTTGTCTTGCATTCTATGGTTTGGCGGAATTTTAGTTTTAAATCACGAAGCGGGTTTGAGTCCTGAAAATTTTATTACTTATATTTTATTCTTTACGCAAATTATAAATCCTGCAAAAGCATTGTCTACTGCGTTTTATAATGCTCAAAGAGGTGCCGCTGCAATTGAAAGAATAGAAGAAATTTTAAAAGCACCTATTACAGTAATTGACGATCCTGCTGCAAAACCAATTCCTGCATTTACAGATAGTATTGAATTTAAAAATGTTTCTTTTTATTATGACGATACTGCTATTTTAAAAAACATTAACCTAACTATTAAAAAGGGTAAAACCATTGCGCTTGTTGGCTCTTCTGGTGCAGGAAAAAGTACATTAGCAGATTTGGTTCCACGCTTTCATGATGTATCGGAAGGCGAATTATTAATTGATGGTGTAAACATTAAAGCATTCAGTTTACATGCTGTTAGAAACCTAATGGGCATTGTAACACAGGAGCCTATTTTATTTAATGATAGCATTGCCAACAATATTGCTTTGGGAATAGACAATGTAACAAGAACAGCTATTGAACAAGCAGCAAAAGTGGCAAATGCTTATAATTTTATTGTACAAAAAGAAGCGGGTTTTGATACCAATATTGGAGACAGGGGAAGTAAATTAAGTGGTGGAGAGCGCCAACGTTTAACCATTGCACGTGCCGTACTAAAAAATCCGCCAATATTAATTTTAGACGAAGCAACATCTGCCTTAGATACCGAAAGCGAAAGATTAGTGCAAGATGCCATTAATAATATGATGCAAAACAGAACCTCCATTGTTATTGCACACAGACTATCTACCATTAGGCATGCAGATGAAATTATTGTATTGCAAAAAGGCGAAATTGCCGAAAGAGGCAGCCATGACGAACTATTACAACGCAATGGAATTTATCGCAAACTAATAGATATGCAAGAAGTAAAATAATTGAGGCATCTTGACTTTACTACTTAGGAATATTTGATTAAAAAATCATGCGCAAACATATCAACTATAAAATTCACGGAACAAACTGACTTTCTTATTGTTCCAACATAATGATTGTTTTTGTGTACCATTATTTCAATACGGGACATTTGCTCAAAAAAAGAGGCGCTATCAATTGAATGATGGCGCCTCTTTAGTATGTATAAGTTATTGTTTAATCGTGACCATTATGCTTTACCAAACCAAGCTTAGCTTCTAAACTTAGGGTTGCATGTGGTACAGCTCTTAAACGTGCTTTGTCAATTAACTTTCCAGTTACTCTACAAATGCCGTAAGTTTTATTTTCAATACGCATAATGGCTTTTTCGAGGTGGTCGATATATGTAATTTGACGGCTGGCCATTTGGCTCAACTGCTCTCTTTCCATACTCATACTTCCATCTTCCATGGTCATATAACGACTGTCGTCATTATCGCCACCCATTTCGTCTTTGCGCGTAATTAAACCTTGTAAATAAGCTAACTCTTTTTTAGCCGCTTCTAATTTCTTACCAATCAAATCTCTAAAATCAGTCAAATCTGCATCACTGTATTTTACAATGGTTTGATTTGAATGGGTTAAAGGTTCTGCTCTCTTTTCTAATGGTGTATAATGAGGCTTATAAGCAACACTGGTTTTTGCATTTAATTTAGGCAGTTTTACATCCTTTATTGGTTCAGGCTGTTTTTTAACAGGCTTTACCGGAGGAGCAGGTGGTGCTTTTACAGCAACAACAGGCTTTGCTTTTGGAGCAGGCGCTACTGGAGCAGGAACGGGTTTTGACACAGGAACAGGAACAGATTTAGCCACAGATTTTTCAGGGGTTTTGGATTTGACTGTTGCTACCGTTTTTTGTGGCACAGCTTTAACTGTAACGGGCGCAACTGATTTTGCAGCCGGTTTAGCTGCAACTACTTTCTTTGTTGGTTCAACCTTTTTTGAAGGTTCGGGTTTTTTAGATACAACTGGCTTAGCCGCGGGTTTAGCCACTGGCTTTGCTTTTGTAGCAATTACTTTTTTGGCAGGAACTGCTTTTGAAACAGGCGCTGCTTTTTTAGCTGGAGCCGCTTTTTTAGCAGGCGCTGCTTTTGAAACAGGTGCTGCTTTTTTAACAGGTACTACTTTTTTAACAGGTGCTGCTTTAGAAACAGTAGCCACTTTTTTAGCAGGTGCTGCTTTTTTAGCAGGAACTACTTTTTTAGCGGGTGCTGCTTTTGCTGCAGGAGCCGTTTTCTTAACAGGTGACGACTTCTTAACCACTGGTTTTGAAGCAGCTGCAACAGGTTTTCCTGTTTTTTTGGGAGCAGTTTTTTTAGAAGGCATAAATTTTTATCCTTTTTTAGTGACTACCACTTTCAACAAAAAGTCATTTACATCAATTGCAATACCATCCTGCATTTCCGGAACCCATTCAATGACGTCTGCCAAAATTTCGCGGCAAATATAATCGTTATATTTAATTATAGATTGCTTAAGGCCATTAGCATCAAGCAATTTTACGAATATACGGTCTGTTAAATCAAAACCGTTGTCTTTTCTAATATTTTGTACACGATTTACAAACTCTCTGGCTTCTCCCTCTTGTTTTAGGTCTTCGGAGAGCACAATATCTAGTGCAACGGTTAACGATCCCTTACTCGCAACACTCCAACCAGGAATGTCTTCTGCAGCAATTTCTACCTCATTTAGCTCAATTTCAACCGTATTTTCGTTTAAAATGATCTCTATTTTGCCATTTTTCTCCAAATTGGCAATATCTACTTGGCTAAAATTACCAATAATGGCACTTGCCGCTTTCATGTTTTGGCCGAGTTTTCCACCAAGGGCTTTAAAATTGGCTTTTACTTTTTTCTTAATCACCCCTTCGGTTTCGGTGATGTACACCAATTCTTTCACATTTACTTCTGCAATAATCAGGTCTTCAATCAATTGCAACTGCGTTTTCATTGCTTGGCTTAGTACTGGAATGAGCACTTTTTGCAGTGGCTGACGAACTTTTATATTTACTTTTTTACGTAAAGACAATACCAAAGAACATACATCTTGCGCCAATTGCATTCTTTCTTCAAGGGCTGCATCTATTGCGGCCGGATTTGCTACTGGAAAATCTGCATGGTGAATTGACCCTACTTTTGAACGTTTTGTAACTAGGTTCAGGTTGGTAAACAATGCATCACAAAAGAATGGAGAGATTGGCGCCATTAATTTAATGATGGTTTCTAAACACTCATATAAGGTTTGATACGCAGCAATTTTATCGCCCTCGTATTCTCCTTTCCAAAAACGCCTTCTACACAAACGCACGTACCAGTTACTTAAATGCTCATCAACAAAGGTTTCAATGGCTCGACCAGCAGTTGTTGGCTCGTAGTCATTCATTGCATCTGTTACTTTTACTATCAATGTATTTAAAGACGATAAAATCCAACGGTCAATTTCTGGACGCTGTTCTAAAGGTATATAGGCTTCAGAAAAAGCAAATCCATCTACATTGGCGTATAAACCAAAGAACTGATAAGTATTATATAGCGTTCCAAAGAATTTACGTTGTACTTCTTGAATACCTGCTAAGTCGAATTTTAAATTATCCCAAGGAGAAGCATTGGTAATAAGGTACCAACGTGTTGCATCTGCGCCATATTTTTCAATGGTTTCAAATGGATTCACAACATTGCCTAAACGCTTGCTCATTTTGTTGCCATTCTTGTCTAGCACAAGTCCGTTACTCACTACTGTTTTATAAGCTACACTATCAAATAGCATTACACCCAATGCATGTAGGGTATAAAACCATCCCCTAGTTTGGTCTACTCCTTCTGCAATAAAATCTGCAGGGAATGCCTCGCCTTTATCAACTAGCTCTTTATTTTCGAATGGATAATGCCATTGTGCATAAGGCATTGCACCGCTATCAAACCAAACATCCACCAAATCTGCTACGCGCTTCATTGGTTGACCAGATTCACTAACTAAAATAATATCATCTACAAAGGGTTTATGTAAATCTAATATCCCTTCGTGTAAATAGTTTTTGTTTACATCGCCTCCCAATACTTGACTGGCTTTTCTAATACCATTGTTCAATTCTTCAATAGAACCAATGCAAACTTCTTCTGCGCCATCTTCTGTTCTCCATACTGGCAAAGGTGTTCCCCAATACCTACTGCGGCTAAGGTTCCAGTCAACCATATTTTCGAGCCAGTTGCCAAATCTTCCTTCTCCGGTTGATTTAGGTTTCCAGTTGATGGTTTTATTGAGTTCCACCATTCGCTCTTTAACAGCGGTTGTTTTAATAAACCAAGCATCTAAAGGATAGTATAAAATAGGCTTGTCGGTTCTCCAACAATGCGGATAACTGTGTTCGTATTTTTCAACCTTAAATGCCCGATTTTCTTTTTTGAGTTTTACGCAGATGTCTACGTTAACATCAATATAATTTGGATCGTCTTTGTAATTTTTTACATAGCGGCTGCTAAATTCTCCTAAGCCTTCCACAAATTTTCCTTGTCTATCAACCATGGTAAGAATACCAATATTGTTTTTCTTTCCTACTCTATAATCGTCTGCACCAAATGCAGGAGCTGTATGTACAATTCCAGTACCATCTTCGGTGGTTACAAAATCGCCAGTGATTACTTGAAAAGGATTCGCACCAGGAGAAAGCAATTCAATTTGTTCTGGAGAATTGGCTTCGTATGGTAGTAATTGTTCGTAATGTGCGCCGTCAATTTGTTTGCCTGTAAATGCACCAAGTATTTGCCATGGCAATAATTTGGTATCTGCTTGAAAATTAGCAAAATCTCCATTTTCGCCTTCTGGCTTAAAGAATTTACCCAATAGCGCTTTCGCTAAAACAATGTTTACAGGTAAAGCTGTATAAGGATTAAAAGTTTTTACCAATACGTATTCAATATTATCTCCTACGGTTAATCCTAAATTTGATGGAAGGGTCCATGGCGTAGTTGTCCAGGCCATGAAATAAACAGGTTCGTTGGCTGTTAGGTCGAATAAAAAAGCAGTTTTTGCATCTTCTATTGCTTGAAACATGGCAACTGCACTAGTATCTTTTACATCCTTATAAGTTCCTGGTTGATTTAATTCGTGTGAACTTAATCCGGTACCTGCCGCTGGAGAATAGGGCTGAATACTTACACTTTGGTACAACAACCCTTTTTTGTACAATTCGCTCAAAATCCACCAAAGCGTTTCTATATAATCGTTCTCAAATGTTACATAAGGGTTATCTAAATCAACCCAATAACCCATTTTGGTCGTTAATTCATCCCATTTGTCTTTATAGCGCAATACCGCTTCTCTACATTTTTTATTGTATGCTTCTACCGTAATTTTTTTGCCAATATCTTCTTTAGTAATCCCTAATTCTTTTTCAACACCTAATTCTACTGGAAGTCCGTGGGTATCCCATCCGCCTTTGCGTTTTACTTGAAATCCTTGCATGGTTTTATACCTACAAACCATGTCTTTTAAGGTTCTAGAAATCACGTGATGAATACCGGGCATACCATTGGCACTGGGCGGACCCTCATAGAAAACAAAGGACTTTTTCCCTTCGCGCAAGGAGATGCTTTTTTCAAAAGCTTGGCTTTCGTTCCATTTAGCCAGTATTTCTTGCTCTATCTTAGGCAGGTTCAAACCTGAAAATTCGGGATACTTCATACGCATAAAACACTTTACCAATCTGTTTTTAAGGTGGGCGAAGGTACGAAACTGCTAACAAAAAACCCCAGTTTCTGGCTGGGGTTTTATTGGTTTGTATAAACAGAGGGGGATTAGAAGTTTTTAGTGCCGTTTGGTTGGTAAGAATATTGGAATTTATAGACTAATTGAAGCGGCACTTGACCTACAAATGGAAGGTAGTCTACGCTTAATAGTTGCATTTTTACGTAGTGTGCCCCATCCGCCGTTCTAAAAAAGAATACTTTTCCTGCTTTAGGTACAAATGCATGGGTAGTTGTATTGTAATCATACCAAGATCCGTCTTTAATTGCCAAATTGGAACTGGTGGTATCTACTGCATAACCAGCAGCCGGCGCTGTATTCAAACTGCTATATATTCCATCTTGCATACTCACTCCTGCATTTCCTGGACCACTTGCATTGCCATTTAATATAAAACTGGTGTATCGCAACCCAATATCCCATTTGGTTGTAGCTGAATCTGAATTAGCTACTACTGCACTGTCTTTAAAACTAAAAAATGCAAATGATTTGGTATTACTAAAATTAACGGTCAATGACTGTGTACTTGTTACTACTGGAAGAACTACAGGTGCAACATCGGTTTTGTTACAAGCAGAAATGAATAAGCCAGCTGCTGCAAGAATTAATACTTGGATTTTCATGTGTTATAGATTTTGATTAGTGGAATAATGTTGAATAGAATAATTGATGTTGATAAAAAAAGTTCTACCTGCAATATTGGGTAGTTGCAATGCATTGGTATAATTCAAAATATCTTCTATACCAATTTGTACACGAAACGCTTTACTTATTGCTTTTGAACTAGCCATATTTAATAGCCAATAACCTGGTGTCATTTCGCGATTATCGTCAATAATATTGTTGCCATTTAAATCCATAAAACCAAATTTTCCGCGATAGATGGCTCTGAAATAGGCATCAAATCCGGTGCTTATATTTTCGTATAAAACTTTTCCGTTGGCGCTATGTTTAGATCGATTGGCTAATCCAAAATAATTTTGCGTACTTACTAATGTTGTTTGATATGTAACTGGATCTCTTTTGTATAATTGGCCATTACTAATTTGTGCCAACACTTGTTTGTCTTTGGCCAATAAAAATTGATAGCCTCCTGCAACAGACCAGTGTTGATTAATTTGATATTTGGTATCCATTTCAACGCCTTCTGTATACACCGACCCAATATTTCTATAACTATAAATTGGCAAACCGTTTGAACGATTAAAAGGCAAAGTGTATACATCAATTAGGTTCTTAATATCATTGCGAAAAGCACCCCATTCTGCCGTTATTTTTTTTGTATGATAACTTACGCCAATATGCCATCCAAAAGAACTTTCTGGCAGTAAAGGGATAGTAGTTGTGTAGTTAGTAATAACAGCGCCAGTTTGCAACAAGCCTTGTTGTTGTAACGACTGCAATTCAGCACCTAAACTATTATTACCTAACAATGAATACCCAATTTGTGCATTGTAAAAATTCAAATACATATGCCTAAAATCTGGCGCTTTAAAACCCCAACCTGCCGATGCCATAAATTTCCAACTAGCGTTAGGCTTATATGCAACACCTATTCTAGGACTTAAGTGTACATCAAAATCTGTTCTTTTATCTAACCTGGCGCCAGCAATAAGTGTTAATTTTTTTTGCAACAAATACCATTCTTTTTGTGTGAAAGTGTAAAGGGTTGCCAACTGTTGTTTGCCTGCGTAACGCGATGCATTAATCATTTCTACATTTGCACCAACGCCAGCTACATAGACCGATTTCTCTGGTACTATTTTTTCGAATTGAATTTCAGGCTTTACAACTGATTGATTGAAACTTGTTTCGTCGAATCGGATATTGGTATTTTCTAAATTAACAAATGAATGATTGGTATATTGATCAAAAAAAGTTCTAAAATAGATGCGTGTATTTGGTGCTGCCATCCACTTCAATTGCGTATAGGCCGAGCGTTCGGTTTCAGTAGTAAAACCCTTTGCAATAGCAGGTGCATTTTGATATAAAATTTGACAATTATTATCTTGGTGCGAATCGTGATTACGCAATGAAATCAACAACTGCATGTTATTAGCAATTTCTTGTGTAATTTTTAATTGACCGTTCCAGTCTTTAAAAGGATCCACTGTTTTTCCATATAATGATGGATTTAAATCATACCCACTAGAAGATAGTCTGTTTAAAAAAAATTGTACCCCTGTTTGATGATATTTATTGGTGTACGAGATAGTGCTTCCCCAAGTATTATTACTGGCATGTTGGAGTTGTAAACTTAATTTTTCTAATGTGGGTGATTCGGTTAAAATATTAATCACACCAGCCATTGCTTCACTACCATACAAGCTTGAAGATGGTCCTTTTACAATTTCAATTTGTTTGATATTTCCTGTAGCAATTCTGCCTAGTTTTAAGATGCCTGCATTTCTACCCACAAGCGGTTCGCCATCTAATAAAATGGCAGTATAGGCTGGATCTAAACCAAGCATTTGAACACCTTGGCCAAAAGGATTTGGATAGCCATTTAATGAAGTACCTAATGTACTATTCACCAAAATAATTCCTGTATGTTCCTGTAAAATATCTTGAACCCTAAGCGAGCCTGTTTTATTAATGGTGTTTTTTGAAATTAAAATAGTTGGAACTGCCGTATTACTCAATTTTCTTTCAGACCTATTTGCTGTTACAACAATTGGATCACTAGTGCCTACTAATGTGTCATTTAAGAATTTTTGTTGTGCAAAAATTGGAGCAGTTATGCTTAAGAGTAAAATAAAAAATACAATTGTTTTGTTTCTCACGCAATAGATTTCTACTGCAAAATTTCATCTTGTTGCTGATTGTTTTGCCATGAAACTGTCATACGATTTGCAGTTTCAATAAATGACAAATAAATGACAGGTCTACTTTATAAAAACTGATTTTTATCCTATTCCATTCCGTTTGTTTTTATTTTTATCAACTCAAAAACTATTACTTTAAAATTAATTTTATGTTAATGAGTTGGCAATAAAAGTTAATTCATATAAAATCTACTCAACTTTCTTAAAAGATATAAGATTTTCATAAAAATGTAGCATTAGATAGTCAGGCTGCGTTTTTGATATAAAATTTATCTGATATTCGTATAACCCCTAATAGTCAAAAGACCTTATGAACAAAGATTTCCTTCGTTTACTACTTTTTTCAAGCATCCTAACTTTATTCATTGGTTGTCAAAAAGAGTACAGCATTGAAAACATGAACAGGCACGGAACTGCTCAAGGCACTTTGGTTGATTCTTTGGGAGATTGCAAATCCGCCTCCATTATTGGTAATTATCATATGGATTCAGTTTTAACCAGTTCTAATTATGTATCAGTCAATGTAAACTTTACAAGTACTGGTAAATATTTTATTAGTACAGATACTGTAAATGGCATGTGGTTTGTAGATTCAGGTTATGCATTATTAGTTGGACCTGCTGTTATTAAACTAAAGGGTTACGGAAAGCCAATTTTACCCAATAGCACCACTTTTATTGTAAGATTCAATAATGAGCACTGCGCTTTTACCATTTCTAAAGGTTTGGCAGAAGACTATTTACCAACAACAACTGGTTCGTTTTGGGAATTCCAATACCTACCTGGTTTAATTGGCGGCGGCGGGGTCCCTTTAAATAATTTTAAAGTAACTGTTGCACGTGATGCTATTCTTTATAATGGCAAAGCCTATTATCAATATGGCACTTCATTACTAGACACTTTCTATTTTGCTAAAGACAGCGGTATTTATTATGAATATGGCACTCCTGACTTTGATTATACAGGTATTTTTGATGAAGTAGGCTCACTGTTTGAATATCCTTATTTAAATGAAAATTTATTAGTTGGAGGCAGTTGGGAAAGTCCTCTTTGTGCTGTTACATTCGGACAATTTCTAGGCACCCCTAGTAAATTGGGAAGGGCTAAAATTAAATTTACTATTTTAACCAAAGGACAGAATTACACTATTGCAGGAAAAACAGTTCCTAATACAATTACCGTTAAAAGAGAGATTTATTTTCAAGCAGACGGTACAAGTGTTTTCAACTTAATATTAGACGGAACCATTGCTTATGCAAGAGGAATAGGCATGATTGACCAAAACATTAATTTACCAGATGGTAGTTTGCAAAAAATACCTGTAACTAATTGGAAGATTAATTAAAGCTCCTTAAATAGAATACTACTAAGATATTTGTGTGGCATCATCCACTACAGAACTAGTTTCAATTGTATTGTGCTGAGCGGGTGTTTCTTTTGCAAGAAACTTATTTTGAAACAAGAGAATAATGATTACGCCAGTAGAAATTGAGGCATCTGCAATATTAAAAACGGGTCTGAAGAATTCAAAATCTTCCCCTCCCCATACAGGTAGCCATGCTGGGAAATGTGCATTGGTAATGATCGGAAAATAAAGCATATCAACCACTTTGCCGTGTAAGAAACTAGCATACCCTCCGCCAGAAGGAAACAAATGTGCTATATTTTGTGCATAAGGATTGCTTTGTTCAAAGACCATTCCATAAAACAAACTATCAATTAAATTTCCTAGTGCTCCTGCATAAATCATAGCTGCACAAATGATAAACCCTTTGTGTAATTTTTTTTGGATAAAGTCACGCAATAAAAAACTACCCCAAATAACTGCCCCTAGCCTAAATAAGGTTAATGCTATTTTGCCAAATCCACCGCCAAATTTCCAGCCCCAGGCCATTCCCTCATTTTCTACAAAATGCAAGCGAGCCCATTGTTGGCCTAAAACCAAATGTTCTTCGCCAATAAAATAATTGAGTTTGATATATAACTTCAGTGCCTGATCGGCAAAAATGATACAAAGAATAAGCAGGATTAATTGTTTCGCTTTCACAACATGGTTTTTATGGTGGGCAAATATAATGAATGAAAAGATTGAGCGATTGGTATTTAACAGATTAGTTTATTCCTCTAGGTACACCCTTTTTACCCGCTGGCTAATTCCGGTTAATATTTCATACACAATAGTATCGGACCAATCTGCCACTTGTTGTACCGATAAATTTGCGCCAAATACCTCTACTATATCCCCTTCTTTTAAATTAGGAATTCCTGTAACATCAATCATTGTCATATCCATACAAACATTTCCTACCACTCGCGCCAATTGGCCATTCACATACATACTGGCACGACCATTACCTAATCGCCTATTGAATCCATCTGCATAGCCAATTCGAACTGTGGCAATTTGACTATCCTCTTGAACCAACCCATTTCTACCATAGCCCACAGTATTGCCCGCTTTAACCGTACGGATTTGGGCAATGGTTGATTTTAAAGTTGCTACCGTTTGCAATTGCAATTCTTTTGCATTGGCGCTATCCACTCCGTATAAGCCTATTCCTAGTCGAACCATGTTGTATTGTAGGGATGGATACCTGAATATTGCAGCGGTATTAGAAATATGTTTGATAAATGTATAGCCTAAAATTTCTTCAAATTGTTTACAAGCATTTGAAAAATCATTTGCCTGTTCCAAAGTAAAATCGTCAAACGCGTTTGACTCACTCGCTACCAAATGACTAAAAACCGATATTACTTGCATTGTTTGATGCTCGATGATTGAACGAGCTATATTGGGCACATCTGCAAGTTCAAACCCCAATCGGTTCATCCCTGTATTTAGTTTGATATGAATAGGAAAATTACTTACAGCCTGCTTAAGTAAATATTGGTGAAATGCTTGGTATATAGGAAAAGAGAATAGTTCTGGCTCTAAATGGTAATTGATTAAATCGTCGAAACTTTGTTCGTCGGGGCTCATCACCATAATAGGTAAGCCTATACCCGCTTTGCGTAAAGCAACTCCTTCATCTGCATAAGCTACTGCTAAATAATTTACTTTGTGAAATTCCAACAACCGCGCAATTTCTATACTACCGCTTCCATAGCTGAATGCTTTTACCATGGCCATCACCATCGTAGTAGGTGCTAGTTTTTTTTGATAGGCTTTTAAATTGTACACCATGGCCGATAGATTAATTTCCATTGCTGTTTGGTGTTGTTGTTGTGCCAACCATTTACTAATCCTTTCAAATTCAAATATGCGTGCCCCTTTTAATAAAATGTACTCGTGATTAAACCAGTGGCTCATTGCCGCTTGTAAAAAAGCAGTAGTGGTAGGAAAAAATAAAAATTCAGTTACCGCATTTTTTAATACTGCTTGGTGTTGATTTATTTTTTGGCCAATCCCTATTAAGCGATGAATTTTTCTTTGTGTTAATTCGGTAGCCACTTGCTGATAAATAAATTCATCAGGTATGCCAGCTTGTAAAATATCGGAGAGAATAATAGTCGTTTTTTGTTTGGCCGCTTGTTGTTTTAAATAAGCTAGCCCCATTGAAAAAGACAATAAATCATTGCTATAACTATCATTAATTAAAACGCACTGATTAATCCCTGATTTTAGTTGCATGCGCATTTCAACAGGCTCAAGCAATAGCATTCTCTGTTGAATGGATTCTTGCGAAAACCCTAATACAATCATTACACACCAACAAGTAATAGCATTGTCTATTGAAACACGATCGACAAATGGAATAACTATTGTTTCTGGCAACCCATTTAACTGGGCTGTAATACTAGTTTTGTTTTGTTCAATCGTTTCTTTTGTTATCTGTAAATTGGCTTGATGGTTTCTACTCCAAGTAAATACCAATGAACAGTGTTGTTTTAATAACTGCTGTTCAGATTCACTGATACAATCTAATGGTGCAATTACTTGGCTCGCATGTTTAAATAATTTTAATTTTTCAAGTAACTTTTCTTGGTTAGATGAAAACCCCTCTCGATGCGCTTCACCAATATTAGTTAATACGCCTATCGTTGGCTGAATAATTGATTCTAGTGAATCCATTTCATTAACGGTAGATATGCCTGCTTCGAAAATGGCAAGATTGTGTTGTTCATTTATTTGCCAAACACTTAAAGGAACGCCTAGTTGAGAGTTATAACTACGTGGACTTCTAACAATATGATAACTATTATTTAGTAATTCATACAACCATTCTTTAACAATGGTTTTTCCATTGCTTCCAGTGATACCAATAACAGGAAAATCATTGCCGTCTGGTAATTTTAAAAAAAATGTTCTGTGATATTTGGCCAGGGCTTGTAATGCAGCCGTTACATTTTCTACTGCTAAGAAATTAATTTCAGGAAAACTTGTTGTATTAAAAGACTCATGAACAACAAAATTCTCTACCCCTTTTTCTATCAAGTCATTTATGAAATTATGTCCATCATTTCGATCGGTGGTGATGGCAAAAAAAACAGTCTCTTTTGGGAATATAATTTTACGACTATCATTAGCCAAAAACTTAATAGATCTTGGCAGCAATGCTTTTTCTTTAGCAGAAATAATGGTTGCAATATCTTGTATAGAATAAATCAATATTTAGGCATTGGTTTGTGGATCTTGATAATTGTCTATCATTCCTTTTTTTTGGAAAACAATAGAATAAAGTATAGACCCCGATAAACATAGTACAATCACTAATAATGAAAAAACAGTTTGTGTGGTTTTATCAATCCACAAATTTAAATAATGCTCTCCCAACATTTTAGCCCCAATAAAAATCAACACGATGGCAATTCCTTGTTGCAGGTAATCGAATTGGTTTACTGCGCCACGCAATAAAAAGAACAAAGAACGCAAACCCAATACGGCAAAAGTATTAGAGGTATAAATAACTAATTTGTCTTTAGATATACCTAGCACTGCCGGAATTGAGTCTAATGCAAAAACCAGGTCGATGGTTGCTAATAGTATGATAACTACAAAAAGCGAGGTATATAATGGCTTGCCATTTTCTCTAATAAAAAATTTGCCGTCTCCATCATGCGATGTCAATGGCAAATACGTTTTTAAGAACCGGTATATTTTTGACTCGTGCGGATCAAATGCTTCTTCTTCGTTTGTTGTAAACATTTTGTAGCCGGTATATAACAGAAACAAACCAAACCCATACAATAACCAATGAAAAGCTTCTACAAGTGCTACCCCTACTGTAATAAATAAAATTCTAAATACAATGGCCATCATGATGCCAATTAACAAAACCCTAGCATAATTTTTTTCTTTTACTTTAAAGGCGTTGAAAATTAATATAAACACAAAAATATTATCAATACTTAAACTCCATTCCATTAAATAAGCACTTAAGTATTCTATTGCAGGTTTACTACCCATAGACAACCACATGAATACAAAAAAGCCCATAGCTAGTATTACCCAGAAAAATGTTTGCAATAAAGCCTGCTTAATGGTAATTGTTTTATTCTTTTTGCTAAGCAACCCTAAATCAAACACCAATGCTAGTAATAAAAGAATGCTAAAAATTAAATATGCAAATTGCTGCGTGCCCATAATTATTTTAATAAAAAAAATAAATAACTCGAAAAACTAAATTCCAAATTTTCTTTTCCTTACCCACTGAAAAATACTTCCCAAAATAATTACTAGAAATATTGGCAATCCAATATTAATAATCTGCCATTGAACCCTTTGTTCGGCAAGTTTTTTCTTGTCTAATAAACGTAATACAAAGTCTTTGTTTCTACTTTCAAATAGGTTGTTTGTACTCACTAAATAATCTACACTATTCAATAAAAACTCTCTATTGGCAAATCTGTAATTTTCTTGTAGCAACATACCCATAGGAACCGGACCCGTCGTTTGGCTCAGATCATTGGTAAAAATATCTGCATCAGCAATAACAATTTGCTTGCCTGGAACTAGGGCTTTATCTAAATAAGGCTTACCCGTACTTCGTAAAATTGAATCCGCTAAAACAGTGTTCATTCTATTGTGAAAAAACGAACTAAACTTCCCTTCTAACAATACAGCAACCGGTACATAACTTGCTTGAAAACTCCGCATATCTGCTTCAGACTTTACACTATTTACCGAAACAATTGCTGGTGACGCTAGTCGTCGGCTATTGGTATCTGAGCTTAATAGAATTGTTTTTTCAATGCCTATTGCTTTTACGGTATCAATACTTGAAGGAAATAATGGCAATACACGCTCTAGATTTTTTGAAATAGGATTGTTTGAGTGAGCCGATAAAAAAGGATAATAAGGCCAAGGCACTCTTTGCATTTTAGGACTACCGTCTCCATTTCTTCCAATAACAATGGGAATTTTAGAACAATTTAAATCTTGTAGTAAATCGCCATTGATTCTAACGCCGTATTTAAACAATAAGTCGTCTAAGTCTAATCCTCTATCAAATGCAGTGTACTCGGCCTGGTTGCGCTTTAAACTGTCTAATTCTGCATATAATTTATCAATACACCAAATGACCTTTCCGCCATGCATAATGTATTGGTCAATCTTTAATTTGTCTTCTTCTGTAAATGCTTTTATAGGTTTAACAATAATCATTGCATCAATCATTGACGCATCGGGAAAGCCTTTTTTTAAATCAAACACCGCTAAACGATATTGGTTTCTTAAACTTTCTCCTAGGTCATTTACTTTTAAATCAATGGGCTCACCATTTCCAATAGCATATGCAATAGTGGGAATGTTTTTGCGTGTTAATTGGTCTATGGCATTGGCGAACTTGTATTCTAATAAGGCCTCGGCTGCATTACGTGTGGCTTCAATATCTTCTTGCGGATCTTCGGTTAGTACATTGTATTGTTTGAAGATTTTTCTGCTACTTCTTAAATCTACGGCAATTGGTTTTTGATTTTTATAACTAACAAGCGCGGCAGGTATAATTAATTGTTGGGTAGATTTTTCTGAAGCAGATGAAACTGATGCGGTCTGTTCAAACACAACTCCAAGCCTAGCCAAACTATCATACAACAAAACTTTATTGGAATCATTGGTGATGGATTCTCCTGGTTTTTGAAAACTAATTTTTAATGTATTGCCCCTAGTAATTGATTTAAAATCATTTAATAAGTCTTGGGTTGCTTGGTTGAGTTTTCTATAGTCGGCAGGTAAATCTCCTGTTAAAAAAACAGTGATAGTTACCGTACTATCTAATTCAGTTAAGATTTTTTTTGTAGCAGTTGAAACGCTGAAACGCTTTTCGGCAGTGAGGTCTAGCCGATAAGGATAATAGTTCGATCCAATGACTATGCACACAAATAAACCTAAAAACCCTAGCCATGTAAATTTATGATTGAATAATTTTTTCATGGATTTAAATTAGCGCTTCAACAAATTTTGGCGGGTTACAAAAAGAAATAGGCTAATAATACCAATGAAATAAATAATATCTCTACTATCTAAAACCCCTCTACTAATACTGCGATAATGAAATTGAATGCCTAACATTTCTATGGTATAATCTACACTAGATAAAAATGGCAGCTTACTAAATGCTTCGAATCCTGTGTATAATAAAAAACATAAAAAAGCACCTGCTATAAAAGCAACCACTGTATTATTGGTTAAACTACTAGCAAAAATGCCAATTGCGGTAAACACTGCACCTAATAAAAACAAGCCCAAATAACTACCAATGGTAGCACCCATATCTATTCCACCAGTAATACTTAATTGTTGAATAGATATTGCGTAAACAATTGAAGGAACTAAAGCTGTAAATACAATGAGTAATGAGCCGTAAAACTTTCCTCGTACAATAGCGGAAGGTGTTAAAGGAAGGGTTTTTAATATTTCAAAACTGCCAGACTTGTATTCGTCTGCAAAGGAGCGCATGGTAATTGTGGGGACTAAAAACAATAATAACCATGGGGCTAAACTAAAAAATCCACCCAATGAGGCATAGCCAAAATCAAGCAAATTAGTGTCTGGAAAAACAAACAAAAAAAGTCCGTTTAGTAATAAAAAAACAACAAGGGCCAGGTAGCCAGTTAAACTACTAAAAAATTGTTGCCATTCTTTTTTACAGATCATCCACATAAGTCAAAACTAAATCTTAATGGGCAATACACCCAGTTCGAGAGTAATTTAAAGAATACTTTATGGAATTTATCACATTTGGCATCTTATTTAAAACCATTATTATGAAATTAAGAATCCTTTTAATTGCATTTTGCTTATTAGGTATTGGCATTTTCTCAAAAGCCCAAACCAAACAGGCTGCTAAACCGAGTGCAAAACCTACCATTGAAAATGGCGCAGATGCAATACCGGTAGTAGTTAGTAGTACAAGAAAAAAGAAAGCTGCGCCAAAAGTTGAAGTGACTAAGTTCACTCCGCCGGTTATTGTAAAGGATGGAGATAAAAAAGCGCCGCCACCTCCCCCACCTACCAAAACACCTCCACCTCCTCCGCCAGCACCAAGAAAAAATAATTAATAAAGGCTAGAGATCTATTTAAAGAAATACTTGCCAAAACAAATTTCAATTATTGAAATTCAAACAGCAGACGCAATATTTCATTCGTTAGCCAAATAGAAAGAGGCTGCATCAAATAAATGATGCAGCCTCTTTTAAATATGTTCGCCTCAATTATTATACTGCAAAACTCTCTCCACAACCACAACTTCTACTTGCATTTGGATTGTTGAAATAGAATCCTTTTCCGTTTAATCCGTCGGAAAAATCTAATTCGGTATTTACTAAGTATAAAAAGCTTTTTAAGTCTGTTACAATTTTAACCCCATTGTCTTCAAACACTTGGTCCATGGGTTTTACTTCGTTATCGAAATCTAATTTATAACTCAAGCCTGAGCAACCTCCGCCAACAACACCTACGCGCAAAAAGTATGAAGCATCGCCAGTTACACCAGCGTCTTCCATTAACTGGACTACTTTCTTTTTTGCTTTTTCGCTGACGTAAATACTATTTTCAGTTGCTACTGCTGCCATATTAAATTATCATTTCCTGACCAATATTTGCCTTACTAAAACGCAAATTTAGTTTGCTAAATTAGTGGATTCTTTCTTCAAAAATCAATAGATCCAAACCATTCTTAACGCGGTAATCGTTAATGGCTGCTTTAATAGCATCTTCTGCTAATACAGAACAGTGAATTTTAACTGGAGGTAAATTTAACTCTTCCACCAAATCCATATTGTCAATTGCAACTGCTTGGTCAACTGTTTTTCCTTTCAACCACTCTGTAGCCAATGATGAAGATGCAATAGCAGATCCACAACCAAAGGTTTTAAATTTTGCATCGGTAATTACACCTGTTGCATCATCTACTTCAATTTGCAAACGCATTACATCACCACATTCTGGTGCACCTACTAAACCTGTACCTACATTTTTTTTGGCTTTATCTAATGTGCCAACGTTTTTTGGATTGCTATAATGATCGATAACTTTATCTGAGTATGCCATGTATAATTAATTTTTATTGATAGAAATTTTAAGAATATTTTTTTATTTGACTAGTGGTGTGCCCATTCAATTTTGTCCATGTCAACACCTTCTTTAAACATTTCCCATAAAGGACTCATGTCTCGAAGTTTTAAAACTGTTTCGCTAATTGCTTTAATTGTATAGTCAATTTGTTCATCGGTAGTAAACCTGCCTAATCCAAAACGCAAAGAACTATGTGCTAAGTCATCACCTAATCCTAATGCTTTTAAAACATAACTTGGTTCTAAAGAAGCAGAAGTACAAGCAGAACCTGAAGACAAAGCAATGTTTTTATTAAAGCCCATCAACAACCCTTCTCCTTCTACATATTTAAATGAAATATTACTTACATGTGGTAAACGGTGTTCTGGTGTACCATTTACATAGGTTTCTTCTAATTGCATTAATGCGTTTTCTAACTTATCGCGCAATTTGCTTAAGCGTTCTGCATCTGCTCCCATTTCTAAACGAGCCAATTCACAAGCTTTACCAAATCCAACAATACCAGGAACATTTAAGGTTCCGCTACGCATGCCTCTTTCGTGTCCGCCACCATCCATTTGGGCAGTAACTTTTACACGAGGGTTTTTACGTCGTACATACAATGCACCAATCCCTTTTGGACCATACATTTTATGCGCCGTGAAAGCCATTATATCAATCCCATCTTTATTTACATCAACAGGAATTTTGCCTACTGCTTGTACCGCATCTGAAAAGAATAATACACCATGTTTTTTGGCGATGGTACTAATTTCTTTAACAGGTTGTATTACACCAATTTCATTGTTGGCATACATGATAGCAATTAAAATAGTAGTTGGTTTAATAGCTGCTTCTAATTCTTTTAAATCAACCAAGCCGTCTGCACCAACTTCTAAATAAGTTACTTCGCCACCAGAACGCTCAATATGCTTACAAGTATCTAACACCGCTTTGTGCTCTGTAGTACAAGTAATAATATGGTTTCCCTTACTAGCATACATTTCATAAACACCTTTTATTCCAAGGTTGTCTCCTTCGGTTGCGCCAGAAGTAAAAATAATTTCTTTGGGATCGGCACCAATTAATTGGGCTACTTGCTCACGTGCATAATCAACCGCTTCTTCTGCTTCCCAACCAAATGGATGGTTACGACTTGCAGCATTACCAAAATGTTCGGTAAAATAAGGAATCATGGCTTCCAAAACACGCGGATCCATGGGTGTTGTGGCGTTATTATCTAGGTATATTGGGAACTTCAACATAAAAATTGTGGGTTTATCTCACTAATAACGCAAAAGTACTGCAATAGGTTTTATAAATTTGGCGGAGAAAAGCGCGTTACGAGGTTTTTCCTAATATCGTAAAGCAAACAATTTCTACAAAAAACAATGGTAAAATTAGAACATATAGGCATTGCAGTAAAAGACATCAACCAGTCAATTGCCTTATACGAATCTTTATTGAATACGCCTTGTTACAAAACAGAAAATGTTGAAAGCGAAGCCGTTACAACCGCTTTTTTTCAGAAAGGCGAAACAAAAATAGAATTATTAGCCAATACTATTACAGGTGGTGTGATAGAAAAATTCATAGAAAAAAAGGGCGAAGGAATTCATCATTTGGCATTTGCGGTATCCGATATTTTTGCAGAAATGACTCGATTGAGTAATGCAGGATTTGTGCTTTTACAAGACCAACCAAAGAAAGGAGCCGATAATAAATTGGTTTGTTTTTTACATCCAAAATCTACCAACGGGGTTTTGATAGAACTGTGTCAAGAAATAATTGACTAAACTATTTGTTACAGGTAAAAAATAAAATGGCTACTATTCCTACCAAGAACAAACTAATAAAAAGGGTTAATTTCTTTTTGACCTGAAAGTTGAATTGATCGTTATCCATTACAAGCCTAATTTTTCAACAGCTACTTGAGCAGCAATTTGGCTAGCGTCTTTTTTGTTGTAGGCTTTTCCAAATGATAGAACTTCTCCATCAAGTACTGCATTGATGGTAAATAAACGCCTACTTCCTTCCATTTTTTCTTGGGCTAATTCAAAAGCTAAGATTTTTCCGTTCTTATTTGCCCATCCAATTAGCTTGTTTTTTAAGTTGATGTCTATTAGTTCTAAGTCATCTACAAACATGTGTGGAATTACAATTTGCTTGAGCACCCAGTCGCTGGTTTTGGGATATCCTTTGTCTAAATAAACCGCTCCCACTAAGGCTTCTAGCGTATTTCCAAAAATTTGACTGCCTTTTAAAGAGTTATCGAACTTATTGTAAAAAGTTAGTTTTTTTAAACCCATTTTTAAGGCAATATCATTAAGCTGTTGGCGGTTAACCATTTTACTTCGCATCTCCGTTAAAAATCCTTCGCCTTTATACGGATAACGTTTAAATAAATAATCAGCTACTATGGCACTTAAAACAGCATCCCCCAAATATTCTAAACGTTCGTTGTTTTCGTCGGCTGTTTCTTTTACTGAACGATGACTTAACGCTGTACGATATAGCAAAGCACTACCAGGCTTGATGCCTAATACATTTTTCAACTGCTTGTTGAAAGTAGCGTCTGGAGATTTTTTGAGTAGTTGTTTAAAAAATTGCACGAGCTTAAGCTACGTATTTTTTTACAATCACACATGCATTGTGTCCACCAAATCCAAAAGTATTACTCAATGCTGCACGAACAGTTCTTTTTTGTGCATGATTAAAAGTAAAATTCAATTTCGGATCTAAGGTTGGATCGTCTGTAAAGTGATTAATAGTAGGAGGAATAATATCGTAAATAACGCTTTGAATACAAGCAATTGCTTCAATAACACCAGCAGCTCCCAAACAATGACCTGTCATTGATTTTGTTGCACTAATATTAAGGTTATAAGCATGCTCACCAAAAACTTCAGTGATTGCTTTTGCTTCTGCGCCATCCCCTAATGGAGTGGAGGTTCCATGGGTATTAATGTAGTCGATTTCGTCGGGCTGCATGCCTGCGTCTTTTAAAGCAGCAAACATTACATTGCGCGCACCCAATCCTTCGGGATGAGGAGCCGTTAAATGATAGGCATCAGCTGTTGCACCACCACCCGCTAATTCGCAATAAATTTTTGCGCCGCGTTTGATAGCGTGTTCGTATTCTTCTAAAACTACTACGCCTGCTGCTTCTCCCATAATAAAACCATCACGGTCTTTATCATAAGGTCTGCTGGCAGTTTTTGGATCGTCGTTGCGTTCGCTCATTGCTTTCATAGCATTGAATCCGCCAACACCAGCTTCGCTGATAACGGCTTCTGATCCACCACTTAAAACAATATCTGCTTTTCCTAAACGAATAGTATCGGCAGCCGCAATCATGCCATTGGTACTAGATGCACAAGCACTAACTACCGCATAATTAGGACCACGAAAACCATGACGCATAGAAATTTGTCCGGCAGCTATATCCAAAATCATTTTAGGAATAAAGAATGGATTGAATCTTGGCGTTCCATCTCCTTTTACAAAATTGGTTACTTCTTCTTGGAAAGTAATTAATCCACCAATGCCACTTGCAAAGATTACGCCCACTCTGTCTACGTTAACATTGTCTCTGTTAATACCCGCATCAACAACAGCCATGTCGCTAGCAACAAGGGCTAATTGTGCAAATCGGTCTAATTTTCGAGCTTCTTTCTTTTCCATGAAATTGGTTGGATCGAAACCTTTCACTTCACACGCAAAACGTGTTTTAAATTTAGACGCATCAAATAAAGTAATAGCATCCGCACCTGAAACACCATTTAATAAATTAGACCAATAATCTTCTAAATTATTACCCAATGGGTTGATTGTTCCAATACCGGTAACTACTACTCGCTTAAGTTGCATGTTGAAAACTTATGTGAAGTGATAATTCGCTTTTCTTGACCTTAAGCCAAGAAAAGCGAATTAAATTATTCCTATTGAAGGGATATCTTACTTTGCATGCTCTTCTAAATAAGCTACAGCTTGACCAACAGTTGTGATGGTTTCAGCCTGCTCATCAGGGATAGAGATGTTAAATTCTTT
>JBAXPJ010000044.1:0-23059 GCA_037132335.1 Sediminibacterium sp.
GTGCGCTTACAGAACAAAGGCTGGCGTATTGATTATATCTGCATTACAGAAAGTTTAAAAAAACAATTAGTAGCCGCAGAAATATATCCAGATGTAAAGCATAGCGACCATTGTCCTATTTATATTGCCCTTAAATAATTCAAATAACTCAAAAATGTACATCTACAATATCACTTCTAAAATAGATCCTTCTATCCATGAAAACTGGGTAGCTTGGATGAAAGAAACACATATTCCCGAAGTTATGGCCACTAATTGCTTTACACAGTACCAATTTGTGCGCTTATTAGAAGTAGATGATAGCGATGGCCCTACCTATGCTATTCAATATATGGCTAATTCTAAGGCAGATTATAACCGATACCTTGAAATTCATGCTCCTTTATTAAGCAAAAAGGCAGCAAATGCATGGGGCAATCTTTTTATAGGTTTTAGGTCTTTAATGCAAGTTGTGCATTGAGTGTGGAAACATTTCTTTTTTTAGTTTGACAATCAAAAATCTTTATTATATTCCTTTGAAACGCGCTTTGGCAAAGGATTTCAGCACTAATACCTCTGAAACCCTCTGATATCAATGCTTTCAGGAATATTTGATTGTTTTATTCTAGTAAATTTTATGGCTGTAAATTCGCTGAAACCCTTTCGTATAGGGGATTTAACAAATATCTCCTTTAGAAAATAAATTTTGTAGCTACATAAATTAAAATAAATTTGTGTAGTTAAAAAACAACAAAAAAAACATTTATGAACAAAGCCGAATTAATTGCACAGCTTGCCGAAGATGCTGGCATCACAAAAACTCAAGCTAACGCAACGTTAGATTCTTTTGTAAACACTGTAACCAAAACTTTAAAGAAAGGCGATAAAGTTACTTTGGTTGGATTTGGTACTTTTTCAGTTTCTAAGCGTGCTGCTCGTACAGGCCGTAACCCTCAAACTGGCGAAACCATCAAAATCAAAGCAAAAAAAGTTGCTCGCTTCAAAGCAGGTAAAGAATTAGCTTCTAAAGTTTAATTCAAAAAAGACCCTCTACAGAAAAACCCTTGCAATATGCGAGGGTTTTTCTATTTTTGCTGTTCATAAAATATTTCACTCTAAAATTGCAACATGGGCAGAGGCGATAAAAAAACCGCAAAAGGCAAAAGATTCAAAGGATCTTTTGGTAAAAGTAGACCAGCAAATGCTACTAAATCTAAAAAGCCAACTGTAAAAGCAGCTTAATTAGCTATTGTATATCAGTTTACCAAAGCAGTTTTGTTTTAAGGCAAAACTGCTTTATTTTTTTACAGATGCCGCCAATTCGTTGATTGCCTTGGCAAATTTGTCTAAATCTTGCAGGCGAGTGTATACATGTGGCGTAACGCGAACACAACTAATATTCTCCCAAACTATGCCTACTGTGTGTATTTTATAGGTATTATACAAGGCTGTATCTAATTCCCCCGGCGTCATACCATCGATACTTACCCCGCAAATAGCGCAAGAATAAGCAGGCTTTAAGGAAGTATGAATTTTTACTTTTGGCGTATTAATTACTTGGTTAACCCAATAGTTCTTTAAGTAGCGTATCCGCTCTTCTTTTCTTTTAGAGCCAATTGCTAGGTGAAAATTAACCGCTTCGCCAATTCCTTGCTCAATTGGAAAACTTCTAGTACCTAATGTTTCAAACTTTCTAATATCGGCACTACGCGGCTCTCCATTACAAGTTAAAGGCCAAATATTCTTGATTTTATCTTTCTTAATCCACATCATGCCAGAACCAATTGGGGCACTTAAAAATTTATGCAAACTCGTTCCAAAATAATCGCAACCCAAATCAGGAATTTTAAAATCAAGCAATCCAAATGAATGCGCGCCGTCTACAATCACTTCAACACCCTTCAACTTAGCCATTTCTGCAATCTTTTTAACCGGCATAATTTGACCAACCCAGTTAATTACATGGGTAATATGAATGATTTTTGTTTTAGGACCAATGGCCTTTTCATAAGCCGAAACAATTTCTGCATCATTTTCAATTGGAAACTGAAAATTCAATTGGGTGTACACAACACCTTCTCTAAGCGCTCTTTGCTTCCATGCTTGAATCATATTAGGATAGTCTTGCTTGGTGCCTATTACTTCGTCGCCCGCTTTTAAATCTAATCCATAAATAACCGTATTTAAAGATTCTGTTGCGTTTCTATTGATGGCAATTTCTTCTGGAGAACAACCAGCTAGTTCGGCTAATTTATACCGAAGCGGTTCACGACCTTGGTCTAAAATGCGCCACATATAGTAAGAAGGGCCTTGATTGGTTAATTGATTATATCTTTCCACTGCTTCTTGAACTACCCGTGGAGAAGGACTTACGCCCCCATTATTCAAATTCACAAAATTTGAATGAACCGTATAACCTTGTTGAATCACACTCCAATAATCTTCATCTGCAGCAACTGCCGATGGCGTTAAGAGTTGTACTTTTTTTTGTGCTGCTTCGAAATTAGCGGCATGTAATTGGTTAAACAAGCTGTTAGCCGAAAAAGCACCAGCCATTAAACCCATTTTTTGTAGGAAAGCCCTTCTTTGATTCATTGTATACAATTGAAAAAGAAAGTTAGTAAAAAAGGGCGATGAAAAAAAGTATGGATTTTTAAAATTGGAAATGAATTTCAATAAATAATTTATTTGAATTCATACGAATAAAGTACTTCTTTGTTTTTATGCAATTCGTCTATGCTAGTTTGAACATAATCAACAAAAGCATGACCATTTTCAATTTTAATTCTTACATAACCTGGGTTATTCAAAATCTTTCCAGAAGCATAGCCGTATTCGGCTGGGCTACGTGAATTACCATATTTAAATGAACCAGGTTGAGGAACTAGTTGGTACACGATTCCATCTAAATCTTGTTTGGCAAAAAAATGATCATGGCCATGAAAAACTGCATTGACTTTATTGGCTACTAAAAGTTGGTGAATCGGGGCATCCCAACTGGGTCTGTTTGAGGCGAAGGAATTAACACCATTGGTGTCTAATCCACCCCATTCAAAAAACTTTGCTGCTTCAGCACCACCCCTTGCAATTCCATTATTATCTGCACCGCCAACAAGATTATGGATAAATACAAATTTAAATTTTGCATGACTACTTACTAGGGTTTTCTGTAACCATTGATATTGTTGTTCTCCAAGGGTACGTTGCCAAGGATTTCTATTATTATTAGTAAACCTAAAAGGATCTAATACAATAAATAATGCATCACCCCACTGCCAAGAATAGTAATTTTCTACATACCCTACTGTGTTTTCTTTTTGATTGTTTCCACTATAAAATTCATTCGGAAATGGATTGGGATAATATAGTTTTCGAGTTCCACTTGACCAATCAATCATGCGCTCTGCAGACTGTTCTTTTTTTT
This sequence comes from Sediminibacterium sp., assembly GCA_037132335.1. Classification (GTDB taxonomy): domain Bacteria; phylum Bacteroidota; class Bacteroidia; order Chitinophagales; family Chitinophagaceae; genus Sediminibacterium. The sequence continues at coordinate 3,404 of JBAXPJ010000044.1, forward strand.
GTTGACTAGACTCTCCATCGTGATTACCAAGCGTAAGAAACAAGCTCGAGGAATTACATACATTGCCAAAATAATAACGCTGCGCAATATATTGTTTTAAGGATGCTTTATAATCGGTTCTATATTTATCTGTCATCCAAGTATCGCCAAGATCTACTAAAAAATCTAATGAATCTTGCGCCATATTTTTAAGTGTTCTTTCATACATGGCAGGATTGGTATTTTCGTCTAAATGCGAATCTGCTTGTATACAAAAACTAAAATTAGCATTGCTTGCACGCTGCGTTTGAAAATAATTTAGTGAGCCAATTTGGATATTATTTTCAGTTACAACCAACTGATAATAATACCTGCTATTAGCTAAAAGATTTTTGATGTCTATAAATGCTGTTTGTCCTTTTACAAAATGTATAATAGGTGTTTTTGAACTTAAATTTTCTTTATCTAAACCATATTGAAAATAGCCAACCATATCAGCTGTAGTAAGTAAGCTAATAGTTATGGAATGATCAGTTGGCCTACCTAAAATAATATCATATAAATGATTTGGTATGTCTGTTTTAAAAATACCTATTGGCGCTTGCTTATTTGAACCATTCCCATCATTTCTTTTACCCTGTGAATGAATTTTGCTACTAGTGCAAATAATTACAAATAAAATGACAGATTTTATAAAAAGCTTCATAGAAAAATATTAGCATTAAATAATTGGCAATTGTTTGTTTTTTACAAATGACCATGCATAAGCAATTCTGCCATTTTCGCCTTGTGTAGCTATATCTTTTTGTAGTACCGATTTTATATATAGCATTTGAAAATCCGATTTAGAAACAACCATTTTTAAATGGCCCGTATTACTCAATTTATCTCCAGATAAATAGGCATTTTCATTATAGGTATTGTACCCAGGGTCGCCACTCATGGGGCAAGTGATATAGGCTACACCATTGAGTTCTTGTCGGGCAAAAAGATGGTCGTGTCCTTGAATAAATGCATTGACTTTATATTTCACAAATAAATCGTGAATGGGCATTTCCCAATTTGGTCTATGTTTTGCAAATTCATTGATTCCTTTTCGATTGTTTCCACCCCATTCAAATTTATCGGCCCATTCTATCGCACCACGGCAAGATCCTAGTACATGGTGCCCGAATACAATTTTATACTTTGCCTTACTTTTTTGCAAAATGTCTTTTAGCCAATGATACTGGTCGTCTCCAATAGTAAATGCCCATTGGTCTTTGCCTTTGTTTTTTCCAGGCTCTTTGTTATTACCAGGTTCTTTTTGATTACCCTTATTGTTTTTATTTGCAGGGTGTTCTTTTGCGCCACCTTGTTTGCCTTGTTTTTGTTCTTTTTGTTTTTCTCTTTGTTCTTCGTCTTCTGCAGAAATATTAGAGTACCAAAATACATCCATAGTTACAAACAAAACATCGCCCCATTCAAATGCAAAATAATTTTGGCGCATGCCATCTGTTGCATTATTAGACCCCGTATAAAAATTATCTGGCACAGGATTTGGAACGAATTTTTTTCTAGCTGCAACACTCCATGATGCCAAGCAATTATCTGTTCCGTCGGCATAAGCTTTTGCTTCCATTTCATGGTTTCCTAACACAAAGAAAAAAGGAACTGAATTGCACAAGGTGGTTAAATGCTCTCTTTGGTTTAAATATAATTCCGCTACTTTTTCATAATTAGGATTGTTCACCTTTGAAGCCCTAAAATCATCCCCCATAGAAAAATGCAAGTCTGAATTGCTTCTTACAATATTGTCAAGTGTTAATTGATACAGTTCAGGATTGCAATGATTGGGCGTTCCAAGGTGCGAATCGGCACTAATAGTAAAAATAAAATCACTGCCTTTTTTCCGTTGGGTATGAAAAGAGTTCATAGGCCCTTGCAAAAAGTTTTCGCTTTTGAGATTGTTATAAGCAATTCTATAAAAATAGGGTTGATTCGGCAAAAGATTGGGAAGAATAAATTCATGAATATCCCCTTTTGATAATTGTACTTTTGGGGTCGACAACATTTTTTGCTCCTTTTCTTTTCCATATTCTATATAAACTTCCATCTGCTGTTTTGCAAAGAAATTCATTAGAATTGATGACGCTGTTGGCCTTCCTAAAACAATCGTATACGGATTATTTTTAACTGCCTGTTTTACATTATTTGCTAAAGAACGAAAAGGATGCAACATCACTGCTAATGATGCCGCCAATGTTTTTTTAAGAAATTTTCTACGCGCTTGCATATCATTAAAAATGTGGGTTAATGAAAAGAAGTAATTACCTAGTATGTTGAACAGTTAAAATTGCTGAATCCAACACATGCCCATTTATAGCTGCTAATAATTGATTGATTTTAATAGGATATGTATTGTCAATTTTTGGTTGCTCAGACAATGCATAAATAGTGATGATATATTTTTTTGCTCCAGGTCCTTTTGAGCAAGGTGGTGCATACCCTGGTTTATTGCTATGACTATTCATACCCCAAGTGCCAACACTAGTAGCACCTGCTGGCAAGTAATTAATATTTGCGGCTATATCGTACAATACAATATAGGCAAGCTTTTCGCCGGTTTTTGGAAAATGGTGCATGGTAATAGCATAGCCCTTTGTGCCAACAGGAGCATTGCTCCAGGCTAATTGTGGCGATATGCCTAAACTATCGCAAGTGTTTAATTTTGCAATAGGTCCATTGTTAACAAATGCATCACTAAACAATGTGAATGCATTGGTTTTATTCGATTGTGCATTTACTGCCAATGACAATAGCATAAAAATTCCTATCATTAATTTATACATGCGTAATTGCTTTATGTTCTTAATCTTTTTTTCTACCATTTCTTCTTTCATAACTAGCGGTTGTTTGATTTCCATCTGTATCTATAAAAGTAAAATAATAGCTGTTTTTTTCATCCCAATAATAATTGACAGAACCATTTTTTCCAGCAATTTTATACGTGATGGAAAAAGCATTATTGGCTGTTGCAACACAGTTAGTAATCACTGCGCCTCTTAAAGGTTTGAGTGGTGGCCGAACAGGTGCTGTAAATGCCTGGGGAAGGATTTGATTTTCTGGTGCAGGGGTTTTATTATCTGTGTTTACTTTTCCGCGCATAGCAGCAATCATATAAGGATAATTTTTTGTGCCATGGTAATGATACAAACCATTCGCAGCAAAATGTCCATGACATTCATCGAGTGGCAGTACTGCCGATCCATCAGGTTCTTTTTCACCATAAACTGCAAATCCGTCTAAAGCAAACGCAATGGGTTTTAGCAATGAAATAGCCGACAAGTGCAAAGGTGCTGTATGGTAATGGTAATCGTCTCCTTTACCACAATGCCCTCCCCAATTATCTAATTCACCAATTAAATAAGCGTCTTCTCCTCGATTGTTCAAAGCATTAAAAATAGGAATCCCATTCACTGCTATTGCAATGGCACCGCGCATAAAATTATTTCTGGTACTCATTGGTGTTTCTGCCAACACAGGACGTAATGGTATGGGCCAAGCATTTGACCCGGAATAATTTTGTGGGATGGGCACTTGTTGTTGCCAACTTGTTATGCCTATCATCATTGGGTGATTAGCAATACCTCGAGAGGATACATAAAAATAATTTTCGTCTGAACTAGTTGTTACCGCTGGTTGATAGGGCTCAAATGCCGATTCTAATAAACTTAAATCAGCCGGTTGATTTACCCTTACTTGCTCGTTGAGTGTATTATATTTTCGAATTTTAAATAGTGCTAAAGCCTTGTCTTGATCTGAAAGTAAATCTACAAATACGGTAATGCGGCCACCTCCTTTTTGTTCTAATACAATGGTGTTATCATGCGCCATTAAAAAATTTCCTTCAATAGTTCGGCCCGAGGCTAGGGTCCAAGTATTAAAAACATCATTTGGCAAGTAATGTCCTCCAGGATGTGCAATGGCCATTTTTGTAACAAATAAAAAAAGCCCAGCCATACTAAGGTTCCTGATAAAAACCCTGAATTGTTTCATACAAGTAGTTTAAAACTTATAAATTATGATTGTTCATTAAAAATCAATTTCTCAAGTAAAGCTTTGACTATCAATCAAAATAAAAGTTTAATTAACAGTTAACAGCCTAATGCAAGTTGGCAAACAACCTTAACCACTTATCTTTGCCAAGAAATAAGGTTGAATGAAATATTTACTAGGAATTTTTTTGGGGATTTGTTTGATGATTTTACTATCCACGCAAACTGCAATAGCACAATGTTCTATTTGCACCAAAACGGCTTCGCAATTGGGTGAAGGACCTGCAAAAGCACTTAATTCGGCTATCATTTACCTTGCTTTTACACCATTTGCCATTATGGGATATATTGGTTGGCGTTGGTGGAAAAACGAAAAAGCACTAGAGAACAACGAATAATTAAATTATTTACTAGGGTTTGTACAAATAAAAACAAGCCCAATCTCCTTCTTGTATTTTATTGAGTCTATGCGCTTCTGCCCTAAAAGCACGCATTTGTTTTTTTGAAAATAGATCTGGGTGTTCACCTTTGTTATAGCTATCTAAACTAAAGCCCTTCAAATACAATTCACTTCCATAAAACTGAAACTGATTAGAATCGTAAATGATATCTGTTAGGTTCAGCCCTACTTTGTTTGCCAATAATTGCATGCTTTGGGTAGTGTGTAAAAAAAAGTGTCGGGGCGGATCTAAGTTTACCCAATTGGCTCCATATTTTTTAAATGACGAAGAGTCGGCTACTGGAATTCTAATTAATGCATAACTGCCTTTATTCAACAGTTTGTAAATATGTTGAAACACTTTTTCTGGTGCATCCATGTGTTCGAAAGAATGGTGAAACATAATAAAATCAAATGTTTCAGCAATGTCAAAAAAATCCTTTTTTAAAATAGAAACCCCGCACTGATAATGAATATCATTACTTAAAAAAGGATCGCTACCCATTAAATTTTTAAACCCTCCCCGATTCATTTCTAATAATAATTTTCCTGAACCAGCACCAACATCCAATATTTTTGAAGATAAAGTCAAGTACTTTTTTTTCATCCAAACTGGGGGCTTGCTACTAAAAATAGATACCAATGCTCCTAACAAATTTGGCCTGCCAAAAAAATGCTGGTAAGCAATTCCTTGACGCCAATTTTTAAAAGAAAATCCTGTTGCTTCTTTGGTAGCATAACTATAATAATCAGTTGGATAGTACTTAGCCATATTGGCTGGAATGCTTTCTAGTTGCACTACCCCACATGAAGCACATTGTATATAATTAAATGGCTCTTTAAAACCGAACATCATTTCTTTTGTTTGAAAAATTGTATTGCCTTTTTCATTAGCACAAACTTTACAAACCATTGAAGCAGTAGAATCTAACATAAAAATTATAATTGAAATCTAAATGAAAAAAGAAAACAATGTTTGAATTGAGAAATAATAGGAAAAGCCCTCAGCTTATAATAGAAAATAGCGTGACGATACTTCATTAAAAAAAGAAATAGTTTCCAATTTATTTTTTGCGTCATTGATGCATCCCATAATGTATATAACTCTTTAAAAAACATTTGATCACTCAATTTAAATGTACCAATGTTTTTAAAATTTGCTAAATGCGTATTAAGCATTAATCGGAATTGTTTTCGCAAATCGCTTTCAGATAAATGCTTTTGAATGGTTACATTATTTTCGTGCGACCTTTGCTGCACCAATACCTCAGGCACAAATTGTATTTGCCCTGTAGTCATTGCCCAAAGCGCCAACCACCAATCGTAATAAACGCCTGTAGGAACTGGCAAAGCTATACTTAATAATGATTTTCTAATAAGCATTGCATGCCCACTAATGGTATTAAAAACAGCAATTTTTTTAGGGTCATTGCCTTCAATATGTCTATTGCGTGGATTTGAAATAGGATCAACTATTGGTTGCCCCTGAAAATGAATAGAGTTACAATAAATCAAGGAACAAGCATCCGCCAACGCAAAAACCAAGGTTTCTAATTTTCTTTCGTGCCAAATATCGTCTTGATCAGAAATGGCTATCAGTTCGCAACTAGCGCTAGACATGGCATTTGAGAAGTTTGCAGAAAATCCCAAATTGGTTTCATTTCTACTCACTCGAATTCTAGTATCTGTTTTTGCTAGTGCTTGTATGAGTTCGTAAGTGTTATCGGTAGAAGCATCGTCGGCAATAATTAATTCAGTAATAGGATAGGTTTGTAACAAAATGCTACGAACCTGTTCGGCCAAAAACAGGCTGCCATTGTATGTACATAAAACCACTGAGATAGGCCGAGTCATGATTAATTTTTATTTTAACACTAGGTTGAATACATTCGTAGCGTTGTTACACCCTTTCTATTTAATTATTAAAATCAATGATGGTAAATATAGAAAAATTTAAGGCCGATACCGAGAATGGGGTTAAATTTTCTATTCTAATACCAAGTTGGAACAATTTGCCTTTCTTAGAATTGTGCATTAATAGTATTCGCAAACATTCTGCATTCAAGCACCAAATCATTGTGCATATTAACGAAGGAAGCGATGGCACACTTGAATGGGTGAAAACTCAAAAAGATATTTGTTACACTTATAGCCAAGAAAATATTGGTGTTTGTTATGCTTTAAATAGCTGCCGAACACTAGCAGATACCGATTATCTGTTATACATTAATGACGATATGTATGTTTGTCCTAATTGGGATGTACCCTTGGCCGAAGAGATTGCAAAAACTAACCACAAGTATTTCTTTTTCTCTGCAACAGCCATTGAAAATAAAGCGCAAAGTAATTGTTCTATAGAAAAAAATTATGGCGATAGTATTGCCAATTTTAACGAAGCTGCACTGTTAAAGGAATACAATACCCTCCCTATGAATGACTGGCAGGGCGCTACTTGGCCTCCAAATATTGTACACAAAGATATATGGGATGTGGTAGGCGGATACAGTATTGAATTTAGTCCTGGCATGTATTCCGATCCGGATTTTTCCTTTAAACTTTGGAAAGCTGGCGTGCGGTTATTTAAAGGTATTGCACAAAGCAGGGTTTACCATTTTGGATCACTATCTGTAAAAAGAATTAAAAAAAATAGGGGCTACCATACTTTTATTTCAAAATGGGGAATGACTTCTGGAAGTTTTTCTAAATACTATATTCATAGAGGCGAGCAATTTTTAGCTACACTATCAGATCCTATAATTCCAAGAAGTGTAACCCTCAAAAATTTTGCAAAACGTTGCTGGACGGCTATTTGGCAATAATACCTACGTGTCTATTTTAAAGAATGTTTTCAAGCAAAACAATAACTTCATCAAGGCCGACTTTTTTTTGTACGCTAGTATTAGGTTTCTATACCTAAAAAATAGTCGCATTCTATTTAGGTTGTTTTTAAAAGAATAGGATTGATACGTTTTGTTAATTTGCTCCAATACTTTTTTTTGCGACAAATACTCCGGACATTTTTCAAACAATAGCTGCATTCTGGCACGTGCTTTCTTTAATTTTTGGGTAGCACTTGGTTTGCTTTTTTGATAGGCATGCGTATTTGCACCTATAGCATTAAATGCGTGTTGGCGATAATGTACTAGCGGCAAATCAATATAGTGTACTTCTCCTTTACAGGCTGCCACAAATCCCAACCAAAAATCGTGTGTAACCATTGCAGGAAAAGGCATACAACGATCTGCTAATTCTTTTTTAAACAACATAGCATGCCCTGGAGCCCATGCGCCAATTGTGTACATTAAACAATCGGTATAATTAATTTGATTTTTTATATCAGACATTTTTTTGCCTGTACTGTTTCCGTTTTCATCTACCAATAATGAATTGCTATATACTAATTCATAGCCATTCATTGCCTCAATTAAAACAGCCAATTTATTTAATTGCCAAATATCATCTTGATCGCTAAGTGCAATAAATGCGCCTTTTGCCAAGATCATTCCTTTTTCGAAAGTTTTAATATATCCTAAGTTATGCTCGTTGCAATACAAACTGATATTTACATGCAATTGCATATACTTATTTATAATAGCAACAGTTTCATCGGTAGATGCATCATCTACCATTACCACTTCAATATTGCTATAAGTTTGTGCTAGAATACTTGTTAATTGTGCTTCTAAATATTGTGCGCCATTGTAAGTAGCCATCACAACAGAAATCATTGGAGGGTCTTGGCTATTTTTCAAGTCGATTGTTTTTTGTGGCATTAGCATATTTTGCGCAGAAAGAAAATAGATTGAAAGAAGGATCTGCCGATAACGCATCAATTTCGTCGTACAATAATTTCTTATCTATTCCTTTCATTCGGTCCCTTTGAATTAACTGCCACGCTTTTTCTGCCAATAACCAAACTTTCCTATCACTGTGTTGGTGTATTTGAATGTGTTGGTCAATTTCAGCAACGAGTTCATCAATTCCAATTTTTTCGGAGGCGATTGTTTTTAATACTTTCAATTCCCATCCATTGGGCTGAGGGGCTGCAGTAAGTAGCATTTGTAAATTTTTTACAAATCGATCTGCATCGGGCCGATCTGCTTTGTTCACAACAAAAATATCCGCAATTTCCATTAAGCCCGCTTTCATATTCTGCACTTCGTCTCCAGCTTCAGGAACTAGTACCACAATAGTTGTATCTGCCAAACCAGTGATTTCAATTTCACTTTGTCCTACACCTACTGTTTCTACAATAATATGGTCGAAATGGCCGGCTTGTAACAATGCTACAATATCTAAAATATGTGGATGTAGTCCACCCAAAGAACCGCGGGTTGCTAAGGATCGAATATAAACTAAGGGTTGGTTATACCATTCGCTCATGCGTATTCTATCGCCCAATAATGCACCCAAATGAAAAGGAGACGAAGGGTCTACGCAAAGCACTGCTACTTTTTTTCCGGCCGAAACCCATTGCCCTATTAATGCATCAACAAGGGTACTTTTCCCTGCCCCTGGAGGACCTGTAATACCTGTTACTGGTGTATTTCCTGTAGGTATTGCTTGTAAAAAGGCTTCGAATCCGGGCACTTCATTTTCTACTAAAGAAATGGCACGTGCCAATGCTTTAAAGTTTCCTTTGGGTATTTCGGATGATAATGAATGCCACATAATGTTTAGCTAGCCCTAAATTTAAAGTAAGTGTTTACAAATTCACGCAAAAAAAGCAATAACTCGCCTAAATGACTGATAAATCTTAAAAAATAGCTTTCTGCTTTTTTTGAAAACGAATTCTTTCCATAAAATTTAGTAGCATTGAATAGCCTTAGCACATGATTAAAAAAAATGCACCCATATTTTTATTTATTCTATTACTAGCCGGATTATTCTGGAGTAGGGCGCTATTATCTATTGTTCAAGGGGTATGGGCACTTTATGCTATTTGGCAATTGTTTCAAAGCAAATCATTCAATTTCAAAGACCCAATTTTTATATGGAGTTTGGCGCCATTATGCTGTTGGACCTTAGGGGCTTTTCAGCATCCTTTGGCAATAGCCAATTTCGATTATGCACTCACACTAGCGGTATATCCAGCAACAGTATTGGTCGTAAAAACTATTCCAAAACAAATCATTAAAGAACAACTGATATATAGTTGGCTAGCGGCAACTGCCATTGGCTTAGTGCTTCCCATTTATTGGTATATCAACCACCAAATTGGCGCACATGATTTATTAGGATCTGGGCAAGCTCTACCCACTTTTATGGACACCGATCATGTACGTTTTTCCATCCTTTTATGCAGTAGCGTTTTGTTGTTATTAAGCGCGTCTTTTATTACAAAAAAAATGCGCTTTGCACTTGTATTATTACTCACTATTTTAATCATTTTTTTAGCGGTAAGAACTGGATGGGTTTTATTATTTTTCATACTCATTGCATACTGCCTATTAATAGTAGTAGAAAAGAAAAATATTAGAGCATTTCAAGTTTTAGCCTCTTTTTTATTAGTGGTATTAATGGCAGGTGCTGCTTACTATTTATTTCCAACTGTTCAACAAAAAATCGCCTACACTATTTACGACTGGCAACAATTTCAGCCGGGCAAATTCAATGCAAATTATTCAGACGGAACTAGAAGGGCCCTCAATTATGCTGCGTTTAAAGCAATTGAATCAGGCGAAGGCTCAAATATAGGATGGTCAAGCATTCCAGCAATATTAAATCAATCATTAGCCCATTATTTTTCGGGGGTAAATACAGATTTTGGATGGCCTTTTAACCAATGGCTTTTTTGGTGGATGGGCAGTGGTTGGTGGGGTGCATTATTGTTTAGCGCCTGGCTATTTTATCCAGTAATAGTAGGATTTAAACAAAAAAATAAAGGGATAATTATTTGGTCATTTGCCATTGCCATCAGTTGTTTAGCAGAAGCAACACTTAACTATCAATATGGTGTTTTTCTACACATTTGGCCCATTGCTATTTTATGGCAGCAAGAAATTATTTCAGCACCCGATAATTCTTAAAATCAAACAGTCTTATTCCGGTTATTTTTTCGAAATGATACAGTAGTTTGTCTTTAAAAGAAAACTTTTTTAAACTAATATCAATATTAATTTGCCAGCCTTTTTCTTGAATGCGTTTTTGCATCACCGCAGGGTGCGTGTCTTTAAATAATTGAAGCGAATCAAATTCAGAAAAATCCCAGAAATCCATTTCTTTAAACCCAGCTTCAATCACATGATCTGGGTGCCAAAATTTGCTGAAATTTTTGTGCTTTTTCAGCATCTGTTCTGGACTTTTTACCCACCCATAATGATATACAAATGCATCAATTTGCTTCACCGCAATTTTTGCTTCGTGTTCCCCTACCCTAAAGCCCTGTGCATCTTTGTAAGGTTTTATATTTTTATCGTTTCTAATAATGCGCACCTCTTTGTGGTACCATTTTCTACTATCTCCTATATAATCATAGGTGCCATAAAAATGTAGGTAGTTAAACAACAATCCTTCTATTTTTTTATCGGCCAAATAGTTATTACAAGCTGCTAAAATTGTTGGATGATATTTTTCATGCACCACTTCATCGCCCTGAATATAAAATGCCCAGTCAGATTGCGGATCCACCAATTGAAATGCTTTATTGGTTTCTTCTGCTAAAACCGATCCACCAGTTCGCAGGTTATTATTCCAAACAGAATGGTGAATTTTTATTTTTGAATCATTAATAGATTCTATTAGGGCAATGGTTTCGTCTTCTGAATTGCCAATTAATACAATCATTTCGTCTACCACGGGCAAAATGGAACGAATTGCTGCAACAATTGGGTAATCATTCATCACCGCATTTCGAATAATGGTAAAACCCGAGATTTTCATAATACTGCCATTAAAAGTTCAAATAACCGAAATCTTTTGCATCTTACCATTAATTGATTAGAGATGTAAGCTGCAACCGCTTAATTTTGGGCCGCAGATAAATATCCCTGCAACTGGTATTTTAATTAGCAACTTATGCAAACAACCTGCTGTTTTGATTTTGGCAACACGCGCTTAAAATGTGCGGTATTCAAGAATAGGGAACTCGAAAACTTAATTGTTCTTGAAAATGACCTTCCCGAAACCATCCAAGCAATCCTTACCCAATACCAACCAAACAAAACTATTTTAGCTTCAGTAATTAACCACAACCCTGCATCTGAAGCTATTTTAGCAAGTCAAACACAGTTTCACAAACTATCTTATACTAGCAAGATTCCCTTAACCACCCCTGTTGGAAAGCCAGAAACGATTGGTGCAGACCGACTAGCTTTGTGTGCTGCAGCGGTAGATTTGTTTCCCAATCAACATAATTTGGTGATTGGACTAGGCTCTTGCATTACCTATAATTTTGTCAATAAATTTCATGCGTTTTTGGGTGGAAGTATCTCTCCGGGCATGCAAATGCGGTTTAGATCTATGCACGAATACACGGCATTATTACCCCTAATTGAGGCCGATAATCAGTTTCCATTAATTGGGTTCGACACCAAAACCAACCTTTTAAGTGGGGTTATTTTGGGTATGGCAAAAGAAATTGATGGAATTATTGAGGCTTATAGCCTGAAATACAGCAACTTTAACGTGCTATTAACCGGGGGGGATATGGGTTTTTTTGTCCCACACCTAAAAAAGAAGATATTTGCCGACTCTTACCTAATTTATAAAGGCCTCTATGCGATCAGTGAGTTTAACAATGTTTAGGTTTTTCATGGTATTAGTTTTCGGATTTCCGCTACTAACTGCCCAAGCCCAAGAAAATTCACCTTATTCCAGATATGGAATGGGCGACTTTTTTCATGGCCAACATATTATTAGTAGTTCTATGGGTGGACTAGCTGCAGCTTATGCAGATGGAACCTCCAATAACAACGGACAATCCATTAACTTTTCAAATCCAGCAGCCTACTCGAATTTGTTTATGGTTTCTTATGATTTCAGCTTAACTGTTGATTCAAGAACTTTAAGAAGCAATGACCCAAGTGGCAAATTTGTATCGAATTATTTTGTTCCTGCCTATTTTGCACTAGGTATGCCCCTTAATAAAAAAAGAGGTATTGGGTTAGCGTTTGGATTAAGACCATTAAGTAGAATTAGTTACTCAGTTACCGAAAATGGTAGAGCTGCAGGAGATAGTATTGCCAGGTTGTATGCAGGTTCTGGCGGATTAAACCAAGCTTTTATTGGGATGGGAAAAAGATGGAAAGGGTTTAGTGTAGGATTTAATACCGGTGTAAACTTTGGACGAAAAGATATTTCAACAATGGTGGCTTTTGTAAATGACACCATTGCTTACAAACAATCTAAATCAAGTACCGTTACTAATTTTGGTGGTTTATTTCTTTCAGGAGGAACGCAATATGAATTCCCAATCAAATCAATTACCAATTTGGCCAACAAAACTGTTGTACACTATTTTGTACGACTTGGTGTGTCGGGTAATTTGAGTCAAAGTTTAAATGCCAAACAAAATATTGATCGTGCAACAGTATCGTATACTTCAACAGGTGCTGTTACAACCATAGATACAGTGTTTTCTCAAAGCAATATCAAAGGCACTATTCAAATGCCTAGTTCTTATGCAGCAGGTATTACTTTTAGAAAAGCCATATTAGCACCTAGAGGTTTATTTGATTTGTGGAGTGTGGGAGCAGAATATACCGCAACCAAATGGAGCCAATACAGGTTCTATAACCAAACAGACCAAGTGTCTGATAACTGGCAGTTTAAATTAGGTGCCCAATTTGCACCAGATCCTGTAAGTGGCAATGGCTATTGGGGTAATGTGAATTATAGGGTTGGATTTTTTACTGGACAAGACTACGCAACACCTGGTGCTAAAAGTTTAAAAACAACAGGCGGTTCATTGGGAATGGGTTTACCAATTAGAAAATGGAGCAGTTATAGTAATCAGTTTACTATTTTAAATTTAGGTTTACAATTTGGCAAAAGAGGTACTTCGGCTAATAATATTACAGAAGGATTTTTTAGATTGTCTGTTGGTTTAAGCTTAAGCGATATTTGGTTTATTCCACGCAAATATGACTAAAAACATTACACATATTCAAACACTATTAGCAGCCATTGTTTTTGGCTGCTTTTTTGTGTTAGTAGGTTGTGAGAATGATATAAATGTGGTAAGAGATTTGGGTAAGAAAGTAAAGGGCGTAGACGAAGCGAACCAAGTAGAAAGCTATATGAGTCAGAATGGTAAAACAAGGGCCAAACTCTTGGCACCATTGATGCTGTTAACCCAAAACGACTACGGTAAAAAAATCGAATACCCCAAAACATTGCATGTTGATTTTTATGACGATAGTTTAAAAGTAGAAAGCAAATTATTTGCCCGATATGGTAGTTATAACGAAAGCGAAAACAAAATATTACTAAAGGATAGCGTGATTGTTTTTAATATAAAAGGCGATACCCTTATTTGCAAAGAACTCTATTGGGACCAAATTGCCCAACGATTTTATACCGAGAAAGAAGTGTTTATTAGTCAGTCGCAACCAGCCCGGCAACGTTTGAATGGAATAGGTTTTAATTCAGATCAAAACCTATCTGATGTGCATATCCAACATATTCAACCAGGTAGTTTTGTAGTGATTCCAGATAGCAGTACCATTAAATAAAAAAAATATCCTATTTTTCCAATATGTCTGAAACCTATATGATCCTTTCTATCATTGGCACGCTTGTGATGATTGGCTTTTTTGCAGGCTATGAAATTGCATTTGTAAGTGCTAATAGACTAAGTATTGAACTGAAAAAAAAACAGGGCAAAAAAACTGGTTTAATTTTATCCAATTTCATGGAGCATCCTGCAAAATTTATTGGATCTTGTTTAATTGGATTGAATATTTTTTTGGTGATTTATGGTTTGTTGTTTGATGAATTACTCAAAACAATTGCCTGGAAACCTTTCGATTTAAAAAACGGTGTGCTTCAATTAATTGTAGATACTTTGTTGTCTACTATAGTGGTACTAATTTTTGGCGAATTCATACCCAAAGCCATTTTCAGGGCAAGAAACGATAGTTTACTTAGCTTCTTTGCACCCATCGCACAATTTTTTTATTCCTTATTTCAACCCGTTGCTAACTTTTTTGTAAACATTGCGCAATGGATTTTGAAATACATTTTTAATATGCGCATTAGCGATAAAAATAATGCGTTTAACAAAGTAGATCTCGAACATTTTTTTCAGCAAACCAAAGAACAAGACGAAGACAATCCTGAATTAAATACCGAACTATTTGAAAATGCATTGAGCTTGCCCATGGTTAAAATTAGGCAGTGCTTGGTGCCAAGAACCGAAATTGAAGGCGTAGATATTCATACAACTATCGAAGAATTAAAAGCCCATTTTATTAGTACCCAGCTAAGTAAATTGGTGGTATACGATGAAAACATTGATAATATTTTAGGTTACGTACACCAACTAGACCTTTTTCAAAAACCAGATTCGGTTAAATCTATCATGCACCCAATGATGGCCGTACCAGAAAGTATGAGTGCAACCGATCTTATTAATAAGTTTTCGAAAGAAAGAAGAAGTATTGCTTGGGTAGTAGACGAATTTGGCGGAACAGCAGGTATTGTTACCATGGAAGACGTTCTGGAAGAGATTTTTGGAGAAATTCAAGACGAATTTGACATTGAAGAATTTGAAGAGAAACAACTCACCGACGACGAATTTCTGTTTAGCGGACGAATGGAGCTTGATTATTTGAATGAAAAATACAAAATGGATTTTCCCGTATCTGATTCAGAAACCTTAAGTGGCTATATCATTAACGAGCACCAAACCATCCCTAAACTAAAGGAAACCATAATAATAGGCCATTATAAATTTGATGTAGTTGCTGTAAGCGATACACGTATTGAAATGGTTAAAATGAAAATTTTAAAATAGTTACCGATTGCTTTGTTCTTTCAACTGAACAAGCACTTAACTTTGCCGCCTTATAACCGTATAACAACTAATGGCACTATTTAGCAGAAATCCCGATTCAGAAAAAGCAGAGATGACCTTTATTGATCATTTAGAAGAACTGCGTTCACATATCATTCGTTCCGTGCTAGCCATTTTGGTCATGGCTACCTTGATTTTTATTTACCGCGATTGGATCTTTGATTATATCATTTTAGGTCCTGTAAACCCCGATTTTATTAGCTATAGGGCCTTGTGCCAGTTTAGCCATTGGGCTTACATGGGAGAAGCACTTTGTATGCCAGCCGTAAAAGTTGAAATGCAAACCACCACTTTTGGCGGACAATTTTTAGGGGCTATTTCTATTGCGTTAGTGGGTGGCGTTATTGCCGCCTTCCCTTATATTTTTTGGGAATTCTGGCGTTTTGTAAAACCAGCATTAAAAGACGCCGAAACTAAAAACACCAAATTCATTATTTTCTGGGTATCCTTCTTTTTCTTTTTAGGAGGTGCTTTTGGATTTTTCTTATTGGGTCCTTTTACATTTAATTTCTTAGGAGGCTTTCAATTAGGCACACATGGTATGTTAACTACTAGGCCAACATTTGCCGACTATGTAGACAATTTAACCAATATTATTTTGGGATGTGGATTGGCATTTGAATTACCTGTATTAGCATTTATTTTAACCCGTATTGGCTTAATTACCCCAAAGTATTTGCGTTCAACGCGTAAATATGCGATTGTAATTATTTTAATTGTAGCAGCCTTCATTACACCAAGTCCAGACTGGATGAGTCAATTAATTGTATTCATCCCCTTGTTCTTATTATATGAACTAAGCATTTTGGTTTCTGCAAGAGTATATAAAAAAGAACAAGCTAAAGAAGAAGAAGAGTGGAGTTAATTTAAAATAAACTGATATGTCATTTGTTTTCGACAACACTAAGCCCATAGCCATTGGCAGCGACCATGCAGGCTTAGCATATAAAGCAGCATTAATTAACTGGCTATCCGAAAAAGGATACCAAGTAAAAGATTTTGGTACCTATACCGCAGATTCGGTGGACTATCCCGATTATGCGCATGCGGTATCAACGGCTGTAGAAAATAAAGAAGTGGCTTATGGAATATTATTGTGCGGATCAGCCAATGGTGTTTCTATGACCGCCAACAAACATGCCAATATTCGTGCTGGTTTGTGTTGGCAAAATGATGTTGCATTATTGGTTCGTCAACACAACGATGCCAATATCATTTGTATACCAGCCCGCTTTATTTCATTATTCGTTGCCCAACAAATGATTGAAACCTTTATGACGACTGCCTTTGAAGGAGGTCGTCATGCTACTCGAGTAAATAAAATTGCCTGTGCTTAACCAAAAACAAACTAGGATTATGAAAAAACTACTTTGGATCTGTTTACCTTTTATGAGTACTATCGCTTTTGCACAAAAAGCAGAAGACATTACAAAATTTGGAGCAGTAATTACCCAACAAGGGTTAAAAGAAAAACTAACAATTATTGCTAGTGCCGAAATGGAAGGTCGCGAAACAGCGTCTCCCGGACAAAAACGTGCTGCTGCATATATTGAATCGGAATTTAAAAGAATGGGCTTAAAACCAGGTAATGGCGATAGCTACCAACAAGTTTATCCAGTGTATCAAGATGCACTAACCGATAAGAAATTCTCTGTTAATGGCCGTTCATTTGAATGGGATAAAGACTTTACTTTCAGTTTACAAACCATAGCAAATGGTCATTGGAATTATTCTTCTGTGGTATTTGCAGGTTACGGTATTGTTGACTCAGCAAAAGGCATCAACGACTATGCTAACCTAGACGTAAAAGGAAAATTAGTAGTCGTATTAGAAGGAAATGGAACAGCTCCAGCTGCTGGAATGCCAATGGGCGGAATGCGTGCAATGAATGCCAATCCATCTTCTAGCTTTTCTAAAATGCGTGTTGCCACTGCAAAAGGTGCTACTGGATTATTAGTAGTTTCTGCTGATTTTCCACGTAAAATGGCCACTCCAACAAAAGGCAATATGTATATGAAAGCAAATACAGCTGCTGGTTTTGTAATGGCTACAATCTCTGCAGATGTTGCGTCGGCAATGCTTGGCAGAACCACAAAACAAAGCATGGCTGAATTAAAAGAAATTAGCAAAAGCACTTATAATGCAGAAATCAATGTAACTGCTACTAAAACAACCGAGAATTTAGAAAGTAGTAATGTAATAGGTGTTTTGCCTGGTACAGATAAAAAAGCAGAGTACTTAATGCTTACTGGTCACTACGACCATTTGGGTAAAAAAGGCGATGTAATTTGGTATGGCGCCGATGATGATGGTTCTGGAACAGTAGGTGTAATGCAAATGGCAGAAGCATTTACTGCTGCTGCTAAAAAAGGCAAAAGCCCTCGCAGAACAGTTGTTTTTATGACTGTAAGTGGCGAAGAAAAAGGATTATGGGGATCTGATTATTATTCAGAACATCCAATTTTTCCTTTAGATAAAACAACAGCCGATTTAAATACCGACATGGTAGGACGTGTAGATACAGAACGCAAAACTGCCGATTCATTAAATTATGTTTATGTAATAGGACACGATAAATTAAGTACCGAATTACCTATCATTAATGAAGCAGCAAACAAGCAATCTTCTAAATTGGTATTGGATTATAAATACGATGATCCTGCAGATAGAAACATGATTTACTACCGCAGCGACCATTATAATTTTGCCAAAAAAGGCGTACCTATTTTATTCTTTTATGATGGAATGTTGCTTGCCGACTACCACCAACCAACGGATACTGTTGAAAAAATTAATTTCGATTTAATGCAAAAACGTGTGTTAATGATATTCTATACTGCTTGGGATATTGCTAATAGAGATGCTATGTTAAAAAGAGATTTAAAATTAAATATGCCAGCTAGATAATTATTGAAGCATGCATAAAAAAAGTGGCTGTATCAATTGATACAGCCACTTTTTTTATGCCATTTAACACACTAAATTACCATCCTAATAAATAAGCAAAAATCAATGGAACCACAATGGTAGCATCGCTTTCAACAATATATTTAGGTGTATGAATATCTAATTTACCCCAAGTAATTTTTTCGTTAGGAACTGCGCCAGAATAAGATCCATAAGAAGTAGTTGAATCACTTACTTGGCAGAAATAACTCCAGAAAGGCACATCATGCCATTCCAAATCTTGGTACATCATTGGTACAACACAAATTGGAAAATCACCTGCAATACCACCGCCCACTTGAAAAAATCCAATTCCTTTTCCACCACTATTTTGGCGATACCAATCGGCTAACCAAACCATGTATTCAATACCATTTTTTACGGTATTGGCTTGCAATTCATTTTTAATCACATAGCTCGCAAAGATATTTCCTGTAGTACTGTCTTCCCATCCTGGGCAAACAATTGGCAAGTTTTTTTCTGCAGCTGCAATGATCCAACTGTTTTTAGGATCAATTTCGTAGTACTGCTCTAAATCGCCCGATAAAATAGTTTTGTATAAAAACTCATGCGGAAAAAAACGTTCACCTTTTGCTTCTGCATCTTTCCATTGTTTAACCAAAGGTTTTTGCAAACGTCTAAACGCTTCTTCTTCTGGAATACAAGTATCTGTTACACGGTTGTAATGGTTTTCTAATAAATCCCATTCGTCTTGTGGTGTAAGGTCTCTATAATTAGGAACCCTTTTGTAATGGCTATGTGCCACCAAATTCATCACATCTTCTTCTAAGTTGGCTCCGGTACAACTAATGATAGCAATTTTGTCTTGGCGAATCATTTCGGCCAAGCTAATGCCTAATTCAGCTGTACTCATAGCACCTGCTAAACTTACTAGCATTTTACCGCCATCTAATAAATGGGTTTCATACCCTTTTGCTGCATCCACCAAAGCAGCTGCGTTAAAATGGCGATAATGGTGTTCTATAAACTGCGAAACGGGACCTTTGCTCATATCCTTCTATTTATTTTTAATGATTTAACTGATTTGAGGGGCAAAAGTAATTTTTTTAGGCGGTTAGTAGCTCTAAAATATTCGGCTTTTTTGTGTTACTTGCATAGCATCTAAAGAATTAATTTTCAATAGTATCAATAATAAATAAATATTTCTTTTAATATTACATGGACCAATCCTATTTTAAAGAATACTATCAATTAGAACGCGTAAACTGGTGGTTTAC
>JBAXPJ010000045.1:0-22878 GCA_037132335.1 Sediminibacterium sp.
GGATCAAGTGTTTCTAATTGCCCTGCCTTTTCGAGTTGTGCAATTTGTTCTTGACTTGGTTGCTGAGGTGAGCCCATTTTCTTCCAAACTTCATATGAATTACTGTGGAACTGATCTATTCTATAATGGGTTAGTAACAAGGTTTTTGAAGGAATATCATTAATGGTTAGATGTACTATTGTTGACTCCTTTAAAACATCATCGTCGTGGTAGTTCCAGACCATTACAGCGGCTGTTTTTAAATCAGATGATGCAATTGCTCCAATATCGGATTGCGCTTCTCTTACACTAGTTGATACGATTTTTTTTAAAGGATACATTTGATTTGCAGCAACATTTAATCTACTACCCTGCATCATACCAAACATCCTGAAAACGTTTAATACAGGCTTGTCTACGCCATTGGTTGCTAAATCTCTAAATCCGTAAAACCAGGGTTGATTTTCGAATTCAAAGGACCATGATACTGCACCTAAAAAATTTACATTAAGTGAATCTGCCAAAGCATATTTACGTGCAAATGAAGCAGCAGTATAACTAGAATACATCGTGCCATTGCGATAAGCATTTTCTGGATTGGTTGCCATACCACAAGCCGCACAACCTTCTGGATCAGATTCTCCAATAATAATGGGTAATTTTTTTAATGAAGGATACCCAGCTACAATTGAAAATCCACTTGCTATATCCCGTAGTTGTTTACCCATATCCATACGAACATGGTTGTTAATTAATTTAGGACTGCCTTTTGCATGAAAAGCAATGAAATCAAGTGGTGTACCTATTTCATTGGTAACATAATTTTTTTCTGAAATACAATGTTGTAAAAAAGCCTTCAAGAAATTCGCGCCCCTACTACCTGCTGGTCCTGTAACATGCGGTCCTCCAATTTGAATAGATGGCAAAGCGTTTTTTGCAGCAGTTACTGTATAATCGTAGAGCTTTAGGTATTCTTGTAAGCTGCCTCCCCAATAAGGACTATCAGGTTCATTCCATAATTCCCAATACCATGATCCAACTTCTATTGCACCATATCTAGCAACCGCGTGCAATACCCATTGTTTAACCAATTCAGCCCATTTTAGATAATCTTTAGGAGGGAAAGTCCATCCAGTAAAAATATCGCCATAAGGTGTTCCTGGTTTCCAATGGTGCTGGTATGGCTGTGGCTTAGAAGATAGTGCTTCGGGCATAAAGCCTATTTGCGCTAATGGCTTTATCCCTCTTTGTACATAGGTATCAAAAATGCTATCAATGATATTCCAAGTATAAATAGGGCGTCCAATTGAATCTTCTGTATAAACATTAGTAGAGCCCCATTTCAGGGCAGCAACACCGTCTCCCGACACCAACAGGCTATGTGTTCTTATATGTGCAGGAACAGAGCTTAAATGCGCAATTTCAGACAGTAATTTTTTCCCGTCTTTCATGTAAGTATAATTTGGTTCATCATAACCAAACCATGCCCATGCAGGATACATTTTTCCTATTTTTTGATTGATTGAAACACTGATATTGGCGCTAGGTTGATGGCCATTATTTTGTGCAATCAAAAAAAGATTTATCAATAAAAATAATGCTACTAAAGAAAATTTATTTTTCATACAACTAGCGTAAGTAGCATTTTTAATTGGTAAATATTATAAACGACTTATTTTTTTATGTTTCGATTGAGCAACCCACGAAGTTCGTGCTGCAATTCGGTGCCAATACTTTCTTTAGGAACTAGAAAAAAAGATTTTGTATCAAAGTATAAATGAAAGAAATGTGGGCTCTCAAAAAAATTAGTGAATTTACGCCAATCCCAAACCACTTCTCCACGCTCTGTTTCAATAATCACAGCAGTTTCATTCAAGTTCATAATGAATTGATCTTGAAACGTAGCCGACTTTTTATAGATTGAATTGGGTAAAAAATACCAGAAAGCCGCCATTAAAAACATCCAAACCAAGGACCCTAACAAAAAAGGTTCGGGCCTAATTTTTTTAGAATAAAAAAGAAAAGCTGCTACAATGGCAAATACATTTACTAAAACCAACATCAACCGAATTTCTGGGCGTTGCACAAAATGATAGCGTAAGGCCTGAATTACTTTTGCTTTATTGTATGAAAAACTTAATTGCATATTGGTAAAACAAATGATGCTGAATTCAATAAATGCTTATTTTATTTCTTGAAAAGTTTGCATACTAGCTGCAATTTCTTTTTCAGAAAGTCTTGTATTATCTGCAGCAATAATTATACGATATTTAAAACTGATGGATTTGCCTTTTTCTAATTTTAAATTGAGGGTTTCTTTTCCATTCGAAAACACTTTTTGACCTAAAGGATTTGCAGCAAACAAGCCATAATTACGTGCATGCCAATAAGTAGGATAACCAGGGTTTTGCGGATGATCAATAATAGCAATGCTAATAGTGTCTTTACCCATCTTTCCATATAACATACACCAAGTGCCACGAGTGCCCCAGGCTTTATCTCCTGTAGCACCAGCGCTAGTGATATAATTGCCTGTAGTAGTGCTGTCTTTATTTGCTTTTACAGTCGTTACAATTCCTTTGTCATCTTTATATTGCTTGGTAACAGCAATAGGCAATTCTAATTCATGCGCTACACGTAAGCCCAAGAAACCATCTTTCACATCTGCAAATTGCACGTCTTGTACTGCTGTAAAAACAGTTACACGGTCAATGATGCGTTGGTTTTTTGCAACAGAAATATGAAAGCTTGTTTTTTCTTGCATCAATACCTGTTTGCTTTGATTATGCCAGTCTGCTTCATAACTTAACAAGCCTTCTTTCCCGCTTTTTGTTTCGGTTATTTTGCGTGTGCGAATCCAACCATACTTCACTTTATTCTCTGGAGTAATTGCATACGAATTATTCCAGAAATCAAGCCCATTAACGCTTTCGTAGTTCATCCATAAGCCAATATGGTGCGGATGATCTGTAGCGTCATTGGCACGAGGTGCTAGTGGAAACCCCCTAGTGATTGTTGTGCCATTCGAAGCAATAATAGGGTATAAAAAAGGCTTTTCTAAACTATCTGGATAGCAAAATTCTGTAAATAATTTGCCCCCAATATTGATGGTTACTTTTTGTTTTGACGCATCATTTTTAATTGTAACACTATTAGAAGATTGCGCCTGCAATAACTGTATAGTTGAAAGAATTAAAACGGTTATTATTATTTTTTTCATGCGAACAATCATTTTTTTTGAATTCAACTTTTACAATTATAGTCTAACCTGCTTTTCTTTTGGCACTAATAATTTCATAATGCTCCATGCAATTAAATACGCTACTGCACAAAACGCAAACATAATACTATATGACGTTGACATAGACGCAAGTACTAGCTTTTTTTGCAAGGTTATAAACTCGGCAAATTGTGCAGGGTTAATAAGTTGTAATTGGGCTTGTACGTCTTTAGATAAATTAAAAATTTCTTTTTTAGTTACATCTATTGCATCACCATGTTTGTCTACTAATTTCAACAATTTAGCTTGCTCTAAATAGCCTCCAAGCCCTTTAGATACTGCTTGATCCCAAGACTGGCGAATACCCGCTAATTTATAACTATCAAACATCCAACCACCCACTTTAGAAATAATTACCCCTCCAAATCCACCAGCCATTCCACCAATACCAATTACAGATGCAATTGATTTTTTAGGGAACATGTCGGAAACAGTGGTGAAAATATTTGCAGACCAAGCTTGGTGTGCAGAAGTACCAACTCCAATTAGTAGCACTGGTACCCAAAAACTATATATACCATATGGTTGAGCAGCTAATACCACCAAAGGAATTGCAGCAATTACTAGCATTGCTTTCATTCTGGCGTCATAAGGCTTGTAGCCCTTGTTAATAAAATACGTAGGAAAATAACCGCCGCCAACACTACCTATCATAGTCATACTATATAAAATTGCCAATGGCCACATTACAGCAGTGCCTTCCATAGCATATTGGTCTTTTAAATAACCTGGCAACCAAAACAGGTAGAACCACCATACGCCATCAGTTAAAAATTTACCAATAATAAATGCCCATGTTTGATTATATCCTAATAGCGTTGACCATGGTGTTTTTACCAATGATTTTTCGTTTTCAGTTTCTTCTTCAACTTTATCACTATTAATATATGCAAGCTCTTGAGGTGTTAATCTTTTTTGTTTGGTGGGTATTTCATAAAAAATAAACCAAAATATTAACCATAAAAAACCAATGGCTCCAATAATAATAAATGCAGATTCCCATCCCCAATTTTTTGCAATCCAAGGAACAGATAATGGCGCTAATACTGCTCCAATATTTGCGCCTGAATTAAAAATTCCTGTGGCAAAAGATCTTTCCTTTTTAGGAAAATATTCTGCAGTGGCTTTAATTGCTGCAGGAAAATTTCCTGCTTCACCAAAACCCAATAATGCACGAGAAATCATAAAACCAAGTATCGACACAGGAACAGCTGTGATGCCCACTAAGCCTAATACTGCAGCAACACCAGTTCCTACTGGAACTGAGAATGCATGTATAATAGCACCTAAAGACCATACAACAATAGCCCAAGCATATCCATTTTTTGTTCCTAATTTATCTACAATTCTTCCAGCAAACAACATTGAAACAGCATAAACAAATTGAAATACCGATGCAATATTTGCATAGTCGGAATTTGTCCAGTTAAACTCTGTTTCAAGTGTAGATTTTAATAAACTTAAAACCTGCCTGTCTAAATAATTTACTGTTGTAGCAAAAAATAATAGGGCACAAACGGTCCAACGATATTTACCAATTTTCTCTGTTAACATGTTTATTGTTTAATTGATTGGATGATAGCTAATGCTTCGATAGTTGCTTTGGTTATTTGTGCGTAGTCTTTTGATTCTAACAATTGTTTGGTAATTAGTTTGCTGCCCATACCTACTGCGCAAACACCTGCTTTATACCATCCTGCAATATTGTCTTTATCAAGTTCAACACCACCTGTTGGCATGAATAATAAATTGGGGAAAATTTCTTTTATGGCAGATAAAAAACCTGGGCCAAGAATATTTCCCGGGAAAAGTTTAATCATTTTAGCACCTAAAGTTTCTGCTTTAATGATTTCTGAAGGAGTCATACAACCAGGAACCCATAACATATTATTTTTATCTGCTACTGCTGCAACAGATTCCACCAAACCCGGACATATAATATAATCTGTACCAGCATCTATAAAGGTTTGTGCCATTTCACCATTTTTAATGGTGCCAATTCCCAAATACATTCCTTTTAGTTCGGTATCACACAATTTGCGCATTTCTTTGAAATTCTGCAAAGCAGCTTCTCCACGATTAGTATACTCAACAGCACGAATACCTGCAGCATACAATGCTTTCAACACTTCCATACTAACTGTAGTGTCTTTATAAAAATATAAAGGCAATATGCCTTGTTGGGGAATTAACTCAAGAATTGCTGCTTTCTTTTCCATATTTTTTTTTTAGTGAGCAATGTTATTTTAAATGGATAAATATAAATCAATTAATTACGCAATCGTTTGCGTATTTTTATTGGATAAAAATACTATAAATTCTTTTCAAACCCCTAATTATTAAGCACCTTTGCGCCAAGGGCTCTGAAGATAATTAATTATTAATTTACCCCATCTTTTTATTAAAAAAATACCTAGTATCATGCCTAAAAAAGTTGTAACACTTGGAGAAATCATGCTCCGCCTTTCTACTCCTGGATTCGACAGATTTGTACAAAGCGACAGTTTTAATGTAACATACGGTGGTGGTGAAGCCAATGTAGCCGTAGCACTTTCTAATTATGGATTGAATGGCGTATTTGTTACCAAAGTTCCTAACAATGCTATTGGTCAATCTGCTATCAACCATATTCGCCGTTTTGGAGTTGATACTCAATTCATTGTTCGTGGTGGCGACCGCTTAGGTATTTACTTTTTAGAGACTGGCGCATCTATGCGTGCTTCTCAAGTAATATATGATCGCGCAGGCGCATCTATTGCGGATGTTGATATTAGTGAATTTGATTTCGACAAAATTTTAGAAGGTGCTTCTTGGTTCCACACAACAGGTATTACACCTGCTTTGAGTGATAAAGCCGCTGCTTTAACTGAAGCTGCTTTGAAAGCTGCAAAAGCAAAAGGCATTACTACTAGTATTGATTTGAACTACCGTAAAAAATTATGGAGTAAAGAAAAAGCTAGAGAAGTAATGACACGCCTTTGTCAATACGTAGATGTTTGTATTGGTAATGAAGAAGACGCAGATACAACTTTAGGATTCACTTCTGAAGGAACTGATGTTACCAAAGGGGAATTAAACCTTGATGGTTACAAAAGTGTATTCCAACAAATGAAAGCAAAATTCGGATTTAAATATATTGCTTCTACATTACGCGAAAGCCATAGTGCTTCTGATAATGGATGGAGCGCATTGGTATACGATGGAACTGAATTCTACCATACCAAACAATATGAAGTTCGTATTGTTGACCGTGTAGGAAGTGGCGATTCATTTGCTAGTGGATTTATTTATGGTTTAGTTAGCGGAATGCCTATGCCTGAAGCTGCTGAATTTGGTGTTGCTGCGTCTGCACTTAAACACACTATTCCAGGCGATTTAAACCATGCTACTTTAACAGAAGTAAAAGAATTAATGAAGGGTGATGGTAGTGGACGTGTTCAACGCTAATCATTTTAATAGTTAGATTTTAAAATACTTTTTATGATTGTAGATAGTTTACAAAACACTTCAAAATACGCATCATTACATCCATCATTTGCCAAAGCATTTGCTTTTATAGCAAGTACTGATTTGGCTGCTTTGGAAGTAGGAAAATTTGATATTGATGGCGCTAACATTCGTGGAATTGTTTCAGACAAAAACGGAACAACTGCTGCAGAAAGTACCGCAAAATTCGAATGCCATAATGCACATATTGATATTCAAGTTTGCATTAGCGGAAAAGAAACCATCGGTTGGAAGCCTCGTGGAACTTGCGTTGCACAAAGAGGCGAATACAATCCTGAAAAAGATGTGTTGTTTTATGAAGATGCTCCTGATATGTTCTTTGGATTAACAGATGCGCAGTTTGCTATCTTTTATCCTGAAGACGTTCACGCACCAATGATTGGTGATGCTGCAATTAAAAAATTAGTGATTAAGGTGAAAATCTAAATTGACTTTTTTCAAATAAATGCAATAAAAAAACCTGTAAAATTTTACAGGTTTTTTTATTGCATTTATGATACGTTTTAAATTATCTACCCATCCATCCACCATCAACAGTAAGTATGGTTCCACTAACATAATCTGCAGCTGATGAAGCCAAGAAAACTGCTGGACCTTTAAAGTCATTAATTTCTCCCCAACGTCCTGCAGGAATTCTATCTAATATTGTTTTACTTCTTTCTGGATCATTGCGCAATGCCTCTGTGTTATCTGTTGCAATATAACCTGGTGCAATACCATTTACATTCACCCCTTTTGAGGCCCACTCATTGCTAAGTGCTTTTACCAAACTACTTAATGCTCCTTTACTTGCAGCATATCCTGGAACATTAATACCACCTTGAAAACTTAAAAGAGAACAAGTGAAAATAATTTTTCCAGAACCGTGTTCTAACATTTTTTTTCCTATTTCACGCGCTAAAATAAATGGGGCATCTAGGTTTAAAGACAAAACTTTATCCCAGTATTCATCTGGATGTTCTGCAGCAGGTTTGCGCATAATCATACCAGCATTGTTTATTAAAATATCTATTACAGGATTTTCTGCTTGAACCAAACTTATAAATTGGTGTAAACTTTCGCGGTCAGATAAATCAGCTTGGTATGCTGTAAACTTTCTTCCAACAGCATTCACGGCTATTTCAATTTCGCTACCCGTTTTTTCTAAAGATCCTGAAACACCAATAATATTGGCACCCGCTTCGGCCAATCCAATAGCCATGGCTTTTCCTATCCCTTTATTACAACCTGTAACAAGTGCTGTTTTGCCAGTTAAATCAAATAAAACTTGGTTACTCATAGTGTGAATTTTGCGCAAAGATGCAATTATTGCACAAATTAACAATCAGGCGTGATCTTTTGCCAGTTAAAATAGTTTCGTGCATTTCTATAACAGATGTCTTGAATGATATTTCCTACCCATTCAATATCGTTTGGCATTTCTCCATTTTCAATTTCTTCTCCAAATAAATTACACAAAATTCTTCTAAAATATTCGTGCCTTGGAAAAGAAAGAAAACTTCTTGAATCGGTTAACATGCCAACAAATTTACTCAACAAGCCCATATTAGAAAGGGCATTCATTTGTTTAACCATGCCATCTTTTTGGTCTAAAAACCACCAAGCAGATCCGTATTGTACTTTACCTGCAACAGAACCATCGTTGAAATTGCCTACCATGGTAGCCATTAATTCATTGTCGGCAGGATTTAAATTATAGATAATTGTTTTTGCTAGTTTATTTTCGGTATCTAATTTTCCTAAGAATTTTGCTAATGCTTTTCCTTGCGAAAAATCACCAATAGAATCCCATCCAGTATCAGGGCCTAATTGATTAAGCATACGTGCATTATTGTTTCGCAATGCACCTAAATGAAATTGTTGTACCCATGATTTTTCATGATCCCATTCTGCAAAATGAATCAACATGGCTGATTTAAATTTGCGTTGCTCAATTTCATTTAAAGATTTACCACCGTGAATTTTATTGAAAATGGCATCAATTTCAGAACCTGTAAAATCTTCTGCATAAATTTCTTCGAGACCGTGGTCAGATACAGAACAACCTGCTTCGGCAAAATAATCGTGTCTGCTTTGTAAAGCATACAAATAGTCGTCGAAAGAAGCAATTGAAATACCTGTTACAGCTTGCAACTTTTGAATATACTTATTAAAATTTTCTGGATCCGATACATTCATAGCATTGTCTGGTCGAAATGCTGGCAGAATTGGAATTTCAAATCCTTCTTTTTTCATTTGATGATGAAAAGCCAAATCGTCTAATGGATCATCTGTTGTACAAACCAATGCCACGTTCATTTTGCGCAATAAATTACGAACTGAAAATGCAGGGGTTTGTAAAAGTGCAGAAGCTTTTTCAAATACTTCATTCGCATTTTTAGAACTCAATACATCTGTAATACCAAAATAGCGTTGTAATTCTAAATGCGTCCAGTGGTATAAAGGGTTACGTAAAGTATATGGAACAGTTGCTGCCCATTGTTGAAATTTTTCAAGGTCTGATTTGTTTCCGGTTACATATGACTCATCAATTCCATTGGTTCGCATAGCACGCCATTTGTAATGGTCTCCATATAGCCAAGCTTCTGTAATATTTTGAAACTGATGGTCAGATGCAATTTGCGCAGGTAACAAGTGGCAGTGATAGTCAATCACAGGCATGTCTTTAGCATACTGGTGATAAAGTGTTTGAGCTGTCTTGGTGTTTAACAAAAAATGCTCGTCCAAGAAATTTTTCATACGTCTTCTTTAAATCAATATTCCAAGATTCAACTGCTTTATATTCTAAGCAATTATTATTATTATTATTATTATAAACTCACACCTCTTTTCCAAGGAATGAAATCGTCTTGACCATGAATCACTGCACTAACTTTAGTGGTACCGCTAGCTACACCAATTAAGTATTCAAAAATTCTTTCGCCTGCTGCTTCAATAGTTTCTTCTCCGTCAATAATAGTTCCCGTATTAATATCAATAATATCTGGCATTCTATTTTTCAAAGCAGTGTTAGATGAAAGTTTTACAACCGGACAAATTGGGTTGCCTGTTGGCGTTCCAAGACCTGTAGTAAATAAAACAACAGTAGCACCAGATGCAACTTCGGCTGTGGTTGATTCAACATCATTACCTGGTGTACATAATAAGTTCAAACCTTTTTTAGTTACTTTTTCTGTATAATCTAATACATCAGTCACTGGAGAAGTACCGCCTTTTTTAGCAGCCCCTGCAGACTTTATGGCGTCGGTAATTAAACCATCTTTGATATTTCCAGGAGATGGATTCATATAAAAACCACTACCTGCGTCTTCTGCTTTTTGGTTATATACTTTCATCAAATCCATGAAACGAATAGCATTTGCTTCGGTATCACAACGATCACTTAATTCTTGCTCTACGCCACATAATTCTGGAAACTCCGATAGTATCACTGTTCCACCTAAAGCCACTAATAAATCTGAAGTGTATCCAATGGCTGGGTTTGCAGAGATTCCTGAAAAACCATCTGATCCACCGCATTCTAAACCAATCACAATTTTATTAAGTGGTGCAGCAGCACGTTCTTGTTGATTGGCTATTGATAATCCAGTAAAAGTTTGCTTGATGGCTGTTGCTAATAAATTGGTTTCTGTGCCTGCAGTTTGTTGTTCCAAAATATACAATGGTCGATTGTAATTAGGAATACGTTTGTTGATTTCGTCTTGCAGCATGGATACTTGTGCATTCTGGCATCCTAAACTTAAAACAGTTGCACCAGCACAATTAGGATGGGTAATATATCCGGCTAATAAAGCACACAATGCTTGTGCATCAGATCTTACACCACCGCAACCACCATCGTGCGATAAAAATTTTATCCCATCAATATTTTTAAACAATGGTTCTTTGCCTTGCAACAAAACGGCTTCTTCAAAAATAGTTTCTTCAATAGATGCACCTGTGCGATAAGATTGCGCTAATTGCTGTGTAAACTGGTGGTATTTTTTAGGACGAGCGTAGCCCAATTCTTCTAATAATGCTTCTTTTAACACATCAATATTTCTATTCTCGCAAAAAACCAAAGGAACAACTAACCAATAATTACCAGTACCTACACTACCATCATTTCTGTGATATCCTAAAAAATGGCGGTCCTTCCATTTGTCTATTGAAGGCAGCTGCCATTCTGTTCTTCTTGCTCCTAACTTAAATCCATCCGATGCGTGTCTGATATTTTCTGTAGCGATCCTAACCCCAATTGGCAAATCAATTTTTGCCTTTCCTACCAATACGCCATACATGATAATATCTTCGTCTTTGGCAATAGCTACCGTAGTAAATTTATGTTTAGCTGCGATAGGCTCCAACAACACATAATCAACCCCATTATAAGTAACCGTTTGACCCGCAGACAAATCTTGCAAGGCTACTAATACGTTATCGTTAGGATGAACTTTTAAAATTTTATTTTTCTCCGCCATTTTTCATTTTTTATGCATGCAAAGTTGCGCAAATTTGTTCAATATTCTTGTTATTAAAATTCGCTACCATTTTAACAAGGTCTGTACAAAACCTTGGTATTAGCAACAAGTCTTCTCCCCAAATAGAGGTATCACTTAAAATAGCTGCAATGGATGCTGAAATGATTGGTAATTGCCAATATTGGTGAAGCAATGCTGCTTTTTCATCTGTGATAGCATATCTATTAGCGCCAATAGTTCGCTCATAGAAGCCTTCTGAAGTTTTTACAGATTGCATAAATAAAATATATGCAGCAAATCCAAAAAGCATTAATGAAGGTTCTTGTGTATTTGAGGCATAGTGTTTTTTTATTAAAGGCAAATTACGCATGGCCATTTTTAAACTAAACTGTGCGCTAATATTAATCCATTTGTGTTCTATGAAAGGATTTCTAAAACGATCTATTACATTATTTGCAAAACTGGTGGCATCTTGCTCAGATATTAAATTGCCCACTAATAATGGCTTTATTTCTTGTAACATTAAATCGGTTACATATTTGCGAAAATAGCCCGCATCCATTGCTTCGCGAACAGTTTGAAAACCCGCTAAAATAGCTACACCACAAGAAAAAGTATGCGTTGCGTTAAGTAAACGCAATTTTATTTCTTTGAATTTTTGAATATCATCGGCCAACTTAACACCTTCATTCACTTGACTAAATGATAAGATTGATTTACTGCGTGCTTGTGAAGTTTCAATAGCCCATAATGAATAGGGTTCAGACATTATCATCAAATTATCTATATAGCCAAGTTCCTTTTCGGCAGCCTCTTTTTCCTTTGCGGCTAACATGCCTGGCACAATTCTATCCACCAAAGAATTACAAAAATCATTTGATTCATTCAGCCAGTTTATAAATGCTTTCTCTAACTGATTAAATTCAGCTAGTTCTAAAACAATTGACTTTAGCAAACTGCCATTGTTTGAAATTAATTCTGTAGGAACAATCACCATTCCGGCATCGGCAGCTCCTTTAAAATATTGGTATCGCTTATATAAAAAAGCCAATAATTTTCCAGGAAAAGAAGCGGGTGGATTATTGCTGATTGATTCTTTGGTTAAACTTATACCAACTTCGGTAGTGTTTGATAAAACAATTTGAAGTAATGGATTTTCAGCGCAAGTTAAAACGCTATCCCATTGTGTTTGAGAGGTTAAAACCCTGCTTATAGAGGCATTGATACTATTGTTTTCAACCTTAACTCCATTTTCAAATCCACGGGTTAAAATAGTGTATAAATTATTTTGTTGTTCAAAAGCATCAGTTGTGCCAGTATCTGTTGATTTTACCACAACTACCCTTCCATTGAATACGCCTTTTTTATTTGCTTGATCAATATAAAAATCTGGCAACCCTCTTAACAAAACACCTGTTCCAAATTGCAACACTCTTTCTGGTAATACCAAGTTTTCTGCAGAAGGTATAGATATGCCTGCTGTATTTATCGCCCTTAATTTTTCTACACTCAACAACATTGATTCCTTTTTTTAAAACTACTTTATTTTATATTTTTACTGTCCTGTGCCATCCTTCCATTTAGGATAATCTGTATTTATTAAATTTGCAGGCCAAGTTCCGTACCATGCATACCCATTGCGTCTTTCGTATTCAATTTCACTAACTGCATATTTTTTTATACTATCTCTTCCACTAAACATTGGGCGATTGGTGCCAATTTCATAAAACCTAGCCCAAATTATTGATGTTGCATCTGCTACCACCACTCTATCTTTCCCTTTTGGCTGGCTCGCATCAGGCATGTCAACAAATTTGATTCCTTTAATTGCAACGAGTTTAAACCATTCTACAGCAGCATCTACTGATAGTTTCACTTGTGGTGAAGGTTTTTTAATGCGCATTAAAAAGCGAACAATACCAACAGATTCACTTCCACTTAAAGAAACCAATTCGAACTTTCTAGCCATTTCTGGCAACAAGGTTGTAGGATTATATTGTGCACACCATACTGTTAATTTACCAGCTACTTTTATTTGTGTATTGAGTATGCATTGAATACCTTTTTCAACTGCATTTTTTGAACCAAGTATTAATGAAGGACTCACTAATTCAAAATCATTTTTTTGTTCAGCTATATCTGCAAGGATATTTAAAACATTAATCATTGCATTGTCGTTGTAAGTAATTTGTGCACGATACAAACTAGCATCAGGATAATACTGCGGCCATCCGCCATTTTTGTTTTGCGCAATTAAACAATAAGCAATTCCTTTTTCTGCGGCTTGCAAATAACGAATATTGTTTGTTGCTCGATATGCTTTTACCAAATACCTTATTTCTTTAGAAGTTGCTTCATTATCTATTGTGGCATCTTTGTGTAAAGAGTCGGCTATGATGCGTGCTGCATCATTCGCTGAAATTGAAACGTGATAGTCAACTTTAATTTCATTTACAGCTTTAGGCCATCCCCCAATTGCTCTTTGATAAACCAACATTCTTTCTGCAACACTATCAATAATTGGATTATTTATTTTCTTTGTTTGAGCCGACTGAAGAACTATTATAGCATCTGCAAATGTAGACAGCTTGATATTTTCTGGTTGCCATTTTCCTTCAAAAGTCCAAGTAGCATTAATAGATGTTGGGTTTGGCGCGCCAGCTGCTTGTTGTAAATTATTGGCAAACCAAGCATAATCTCCTCCGTCTTTATGGCAATTATAAAAATAAACACGATGCCCCCATTGCAGTATATTTTGTGGCTTAGAAGGGTTTAAATAGATAGGTGTATCAGCCATGTTTTTTGCAAAAGAACAATTCAATAAATAAAACTGTGCATCTCTATGGTAGCGTCCTAATTTAAATCCGTCTTCACCTTTAAATACACAATTTTTTAAAACTGTTTTTGAAGACTCAATAGCTGATCCATCGTGCCAAATAGCAGCAGTATTTCCATGGGCATAAAACACACAATTTTCGGCATAAGCCCACCCTCTAGGACAATAAAAATCTACACCTCCTTCCATCTCACAATTTTTAAAATAAAATTGTCCGGCCGATGTATTCCAAGGACTTACTGTATCTCCTCCGTAGGCCCTAAAAGCACAGTCACGGGCAATTAAGCGGGTCGTATTAAAAGTTCTTAGCGCCATTTGATGACTATTGCGCTTAACTGTTTTAAATGGATTCAAACTGTCTTTAGGACAATCAATATGCAAATCATTTTTTAACTCAAAGCCAAAATCATTGGTGATGGTTAATTTTTCGAGTATAATATCAGACCCATTTATATTTACAGTAGCAGTACCCCAATCTGTAGGATTTTCGCATCGCCAAATATCTCTTGCTTGTGTAAATACAATTTGTGTATTTGCTTTGTCTTCTCCAACTATAGCAACAAAGTTTTTATCGATAAATATCTTTTCTCTGTAAATTCCTTTTTTAATAAAAATGGTTCGATAAGTAGTAGCGTTTTCTGATAAGCTATTTAAAGCGGCTTGAATACTTGTAAAATTGCCATGGCCATTAATATCAACAACAATTGACCCTTGATTAGCTTTTGCAAAAAAACTTAAACAACTTAATAAAACAATAAAGTGCGCGCGAATCTGCATGGCCTTAATTAGAAAATTGAAACTATTTATTACTAGACTTTACCGGTATTTGTTTAACCAACCATTTCACCAAATCATTAGCGGCTTTAGCATTTTCGTACTCCATTGGAATTTTTCTTCCATCGGTGTATTCGTTATACAACCAAGGGTCTCCAGTGGCAAATACGGTTCCTTTCCCTATTTTAGCAACCGCAAAAACAACAACCTCATTTTTTTGTAAGAATGATTTAGCGGGCGTTGTTAAAGTTATAGAACAGATTTCTTTTTGATAGATCTTTTTCACACTAGGCAGTATAGCATTGCCTGCTGGAATTTCAACAGCACCAGTAGGATAATCGGATCCAATAACACGGTTATAACTGTCTTCGTTAAAATGTATACCAAACTTATTGGCTAACAAATTAAAATGCTCAAACTCTGTATTGCCTTTATCGTTGTGAAACAATACCAACACGCCACCTGCTTTTACCCAATTATATACTGCTGTCGCGTCATTGGCTTGCACATAATTAGGATGCGGATTGTCTGCAATATTATCTGCATCTACAATAAAATAGATAGCTGCATTTGCTAAATTTTTAACAGTAGGCGCTTGACTTAAAGTTTTTGTTTGAACACCGTATTGATTGAAAATATTTCCTAAAAAAGAGAACCCACTACTTTGAAATTCTTCCCATTTGTAATGAAATGGTTTTAAATTTCCTTTGCTATCTTTTTTACGTTCTGCATTATAATAATCATCTAGTAAAACAGTTTTCCCTTTGCCAATTTTTACACTTGCAATCAATTCCATTTCGTTAGCCGCTTGAATAAATGCACCAACACCTTTTTGGTCATTTAAAACAATTTTCTCTCGCATATAATATTCATAACTACCATCACGATATGGATTGCCACCTAAACCACTCACACTAACCGTTCCATTTAAATTTGTTTGACCATTAGCACCCGTTTCTACAAATTTTTTCAGGATTGCATCGTACGCCTTTTTTGCATTTTCTAAATAGCTTGCAGGTAAATAGCCTAGCCTCACGCCTTTTGCCATTGTATAAACAAACATGCAAGCAGCAGATGCTTCAAAATAATTCCCTGGTCCATTTGGCTTATCTAAAATGTCGTACCACAAACCAGATTTTGCGTCTTGTACTTTTTTAATGGCTACCGCATAGCGATTAAGAATAGCAATAATGGAATCTTTATTATGATTAGCTGCAGGAAAATTTTCTAAAACATCTACTAATGCTGCACCATACCAACCCATGGCTCTGCCCCAAAAATTGGGAGAATTACCTGTTTGCTGGTTAGCCCATTTTTGTTGCTTGCTTTCATCCCATCCATGGTATAATAAACCCGTTTTAGAATCGCGTGCATGTTTTTCCATCCAAATAAATTGGTGGGCAATATCATTGAAAGCAGCTGTGTCATTAAAAGTTACTGCATACTCGGTATAAAAAGGCTCACCCATATACAATCCGTCTAACCACATTTGATTGGGATAGATTTTTTTATGCCAGAAGCCACCTTCGTTGGTACGAGGCTGTGTACGCAATTGTTCTCTAAGTGTTTCTACAGCCTTTCTATATTTTTCTTTAGCAGTTACATTGTAAAGAATTAATAAAATTCTACCGCAAAGAATATTGTCAATATTATGGTCTTCTTGTTTGTACGTTTTTATTTCGCCATTATCATTTACAAAAAAGTCCATACTCTTTTGCATGAAATTGAAATACTTGGCATCTCCTGTTTTATACCAAAGCCCTTCAATTCCTTTTAAAACAACACCTAGATCATAAGACCATTTTGCGTTTTTTACAGCATCTGTATTTAAAGAATCCCTTTCCCTTGCAGTTTCAATAACTGTAGCAGCCATTTTTTCTGACCAAGACTGTGCTAACAAACTAGTTGTAAGCATTGTTAATAGGCAACCGAATAGAACTATTTTTTTCATATGGTTATTTTATTGAAATACTTGAAGCGTCTGCCCCAAATTGAATTTCCGATTTAGTGTTTGCTTTTGATGCATCTGTGTTGGTAATACTTATTTTGTTTGTTCTAATACCTTGTGCTTGTAATAGCACAACAGCAGGTGAGGCATATTTTAAAGCATTAATAAAAATCTGATCACTATTTAATGCATATACCACCGGACTTGTTTTGGTACTTAAAATAGTGCTATTACTCAAGTGAATTCCTGTTGCTTCTTGAATATCAATACCTTCTTTAGTTTGCATGGTTAAATGATCCATCCAAACATTTTTTACATGCATTTCTGGAATACCGCGAATGAAAATAGCTTTTAATGCGCCATTACAAGTGATATTAGTAAAATGAAAGTTTTGAAACTGAGGTGTGCCTTCATTAACAGGCAATAATTCAACAACAGGTGGCTCTCTTTTTTCGCCAGCTAATACTACTGGGTCTTTTGCCATATAATACATGTCGAACAAAATAGCTTCTGCTGCAATGTCTTTCATATTGATATTATTGGCGTAGATATTTTCAACCATACCACCTCTGCCACGGGTTGTTTTAAAACGAAGCCCTATATCGGTTCCAATGAATGTACAGTTTCCAACAAATAAATTTTTTGCACCGCCACTCATTTCACTACCTATTACAAAACCGCCGTGTGCATGATATACGGTACAATTATTTACAATTAAGTTCTCTGTAGGCATACCTCTTTTTCTTCCGTCTTCGTCTCTGCCAGATTTAATAGTTATGCCATCGTCTCCAGTATCAAATACGCAATCTTCTAACAAAATATTTTTGCAACTTTCTAAATCTATTGCATCGGTATTGGCGCCATAAGAAGGATTTTTTACTTTCAATCCACGAACAGTGATTTGATCGCTCATTAAAATATGTGTGGTCCAAGCTGGAGAGTTTTCGAAAGTAACGCCCTCTATTAAAATATGTTTAGAATTAGCAATGCGAATCATATTAGGACGAAGAAAATCTTTGATGCCTTCAAAATCTTTTAAGGTTTTTCCATCAGTTAATTTGCCAATATTTTTTTCGGTAGATGCTTTAATTGCAGCTACTGATGGGTACCATGTTTTTTTATCTTCTGTTATTGCACCTCCATATAAAATTGGATGATTCTTCCATTCTGTTTCGGTGAGTTTGTCTTTTTTAATTGGACGCCAGAACAAACCATTGCCATTGATAATACCCGATCCTGTGATTGCAACATTCTCAACACCTTCAGCAGTTACTGGAGATTGGCATCTGGCAGCATCTACACCTTCAAAAGAAGAAACCACTAATGGATATTGATTAAAATCTTTGGTAAATATTACCAATGCACCTTTTGCAAGATATAAGTTGATATTGCTTTTAAGTGTAATAGGGCCTGTAAGCCAAGAGCCAGCAGGTATACAAACAGCACCACCACCTTTTTTGCTAACTGCTTCAATTGTATTATTGATAGCTACCGTATTTAAAGTTAACCCATCGCCAATTGCACCAAACTGAACAATTGATGTAGTATCTCTTTTAAAATGTGGCTCATAAACAATTGGTAATTCAAAACTAAATTTTCCTGCAAAACCAGATGGTTTTAAAAATTGCTCTAATGGCAAATGCTGCGCAGCAATCGATTGACAAACAAGTGAAGCCATACTTGTTGCACCATAAGTACTAAAATGCGTATTGTCTTCATCTTTGCCTTTGTAATTTTTAAAATGACCGGGGGGAATATTTAAAAATATTTTTTTACTTCCTTCTACACCTTGTGCAACAATTAATGCTTCACTGCTTTTGTGCAAATCTATCATTGGAACTTTTAATAAACTAGCTACTTCTTTTACAACGCTTGGATAGTCGCCATGTTGGTCTATAAATAATCCCTTCTCATCGAACTTCCTGCGCATTACAGGTGTGATTAAAATAGGATTACCGCCTTTGCTTCTCACATCGTTTACAAATTTTATTAGGTTTATTTTGTACAAACCATGGGCTGGTGCAGAACGATTTGTATCTTCTACTTTTTCATCATTGTGTCCGAATTGAATCAACACATAATCGCCTTTTTTTAATCTGTTCATTACGGTATCCCATTTGCCTTCATTAATAAAGCTCTTGGTACTTCTTCCATTCAATGCATGGTTTTGGAAGCTAATATTTTGTGTAAAGAATTGAGGAAATAATTGCCCCCAACCACGTTCGGGATTCTCGTCTAATGGCTTATCTGCCATTGTGGAATCTCCTACTAAAAAAACGGTAATATTCCGCTCGGGAATGGCAAAACCGCATACCGCTAATACAAACAACAAAATGGCAATTCGCTTCATTTTAATACAATCGTTTTAAGTTAATATCATTGAATATTTGCTCATTTTAGTGAACTTAGGCATTATAATATTCAGATCTACAACAATGCTACATAGTAATTGACGAAGCGGCTCTTAATTACGGTTATTTTTTTACGCAATCGTTCCCGACAATTTTGCAAAGAAATTAAGGCAGAGCAAGGGATTCAGCCAAAAAACGCATCTCAATTGCTTGCAGGTTAACTCATTCAATAATTATCAACCTACTTACTTGACCAAAAATTGTAATTTAGTAGTCATTTCGCGATAAAAAATCGCCACATGTATTGTCATGAAGTTCGAAGCTGTTACTATTAAAGACATTGCAATTGCACTTGGGCTATCAACCTCAACGGTATCGCGCGCCTTAAGGGATAGCTATGAAATTAGCCCTGCAACCAAAAAAATTGTGCTAGAATACGCCGAGCAAATCAATTATCGACCAAACCCAATTGCACTTAGTTTAAAAGAAAAAAGAAGCCATTCAATTGGGGTTATTGTTTGCGAAATAGCCAATAGTTTCTTTTCTCAAACGATTAATGGTATTGAGTCTATTGCTTACAGTAAGGGCTACAATGTAATTATTTCGCAAAGTCATGAATCATACGACCGAGAAGTGATTGATTTAAACTACTTGGCGTCTCGCTCTATTGATGGCTTATTAATTTCCGTATCTGCCGAAACAGAAAACTTTTCTCACATACAATCTTTACACGATAGGGGCTTTCCTATTGTATTTTTTGATCGGGCCGTGGAGTCAATTGATACACATAAAGTTATTGTAGACAATAACAAAGGTGCTTTTGATGCTACAGAACACCTAATTAAAAGCGGTTACCAGCGTATTGCTAACCTTGCTGGTTCGCCACATTTGTCTATCACAAAAGATCGAATTAAGGGATATCGTAATGCAATTGAAACAAATGGCCTACACTACGAAGAAGCTTATACCCAATACTGTTTACACGGAGGGATGGTTTATGAAGAAGTAGAAAAAGCTTTAGACGCTATGATGGCTTTATCAAATAAGCCAGATGCAATAGTTGCTTCAGCCGATAAATTAACTACCAATTGTATTCGTTATTTTAAATCAAAAAACATTCGAGTTCCAGAAGATGTTGCTTTAATTGGATTTTCTAATCTTGATATTGCAGACCTTCTATCGCCTTCTTTATCTGTTGTTAGACAGCCTGCATTTGCTATGGGACAAATTGCTACTGAACTTTTATTGAAAATGATAGAAAGCAAACGCGCAGTTAGTGAATTTGAAAATCGCGTGCTTCCGCTAGAAATCATGGTACGAGAATCTTCTACCCCTTTAAAATAAAGGCTTTAAACCCTCCCATTTAATTTTCCATTTGCCATTTTTAGGAAAGCCCGGATTTTCAATGGTATTGCCTTCGTATCCGGCACACATTAATGCAATAGCCGATAACAATCCGCCATTACCAGGCAAGTAAAGTGTAAGCCTTTTATTTTGATAATTGTGGCCATTAATTAAATAGGTATTTGTTTGAATATTTTTAAATAATGCATCAATCGCTTCGTTTGGCAAGTTCAATCTTGTTGCAGTCATTGCTACCAAAGGAAAATCCCAACCCCAGGTATGCTCCCAATGCCATGCTTGTTCAACCATATTAAATGTTCTATGCATTACAGCAGTATCAACATATCCATTTTGTGGAATTGTACTTAAAGCAGCAAGTACTGCAGGATGGTCAATAGTATAATTGCTTTTAGCCGAATAAGAATCGCTTACACTTTCTGCCGCTTGGTAAACCCCATCTTTTTGGGCCATTGGTGCTATTTGTTCGATAATATTTTGCCATTTTTTATTAATAGGCAAACCCAATCTTGTTCTCCATGTTTGTGCCACTTGTAATGCCCATTTCCAATAAGCCAATTCGTACGGCGCATTAAATGTTTCTGCAGGATTAAAACATTCTTGTGCAGGAATAAACCCTTTTCCTAAATCATACTTACCTGTTACAGGATTTAGTCGAGCATAAGATGCCATAAAATTGGCCGTTTCAAAAATGAGTTGCTGGTATTTTTGTAAGGTTTGTTTGCTAGGATTATTCTTGTAAAGTAATTCTGCTTGATAAATAATATGCGGCTGTTGCCAAAGTAAAAATGAGCCCACATTAGAAGGAGATTCTCCGCCTTCATTGTCCGACATTTTCTGCCATCTTACCCCTTCAAACCCTTGTCGTTTTGCAATTATTTTAGCTCCTTCAAAAGCCTTAAAATACCATTGCATACTTTTTTCCATTAAAGCAGTCCTGCCCCAAAATGCAAAGTGTGCACTATGCCACCAGTACATTTCCATATGGGGTCTGCCATACCAACTATTATAAGTTAAACCTGTTTCTTGAGGCGGAAAATTACCAGCGCATTGAACCCTAGTTAGGTATTGAGATAAGATAATTCTTCGCTCTAATTCATTGGCTCTTTCATCTGTACTACCAGCAAAATCAATGGCTGCACCGGATTGCCAAAAGGTTTTCCATCCATTGATACTACTTGTTGCTACTGCAGCAAAATTCAATAGTTGTTGCGGTGACTTATTTTTAGAAAAAGATACTGCTATTTCAAAACTAGTATCTGTAGTTGGCAATAAAGTATATACATGTTCTGCAACTTTGCTAACCTGTGCTTCCTCATTCCAATTCGCACTAACATAGTAATGGTCATTATCTAATGTGCGAGAGAAAATAGCTGTTCGATAGGAACTTTCAAGTGTTGTACTATGCGCCGATGCACTTGCATAATTCGTACCCATATCTGCAAAAGCATTAGTAGGATAAGGGAAACGGAATTTTATTTTTATACGTTGTTCTTTTAAAAGTATTGAATTGATTTTTGCTGCAATAATATCTTTGCTTGCATGTGCATTGGTAATTACTTTAACCAAGGATCCTTCAACAGTAAATAAACTAATAATTTCTCCAGTATATGCGTTTAAACTTTGGTGGATATTTTTTATATCAGTTGGCAAAGCAATTGAACCATCTTTTTTATAGAGTTCTAATCCTATATTTCCAAGCTGCAAACGACTTGGATTTTCTCTGAAATAATCGGCTGCTTCTTTACCCCTTCCTGATTTTATTTGAACAGCATAAAGGCCTTTATCGTTCCCATTAAAATTGGTTTCTTTTAATGTTTCACTGAATTTATAGCCTTGTTTATTAATGAATTTATGCCAGCCCCATTCAGACTGCGTACCAAGTGGAACACCATTTGTATAGTATTCAGGAAAAGATTGCAAGCCCGTTGCATCAACTGTAAATGCAAACTTTCCATTACCTACTGTTAATGATGCCAAAGTATCTAGTTCAGAAACAATTACACGATGCCTTTCAACAACTTCTTGGCGATTAATTTTTTGCGCAGAACAAAAATTATTTTGAAAAATTAATACTGCTAATAAAATTGTTAGTGAATGCTTATTCATTAAAAAAATATTTAGTTGCTACCATTAGTTTTTAACCAAGTTGGATACGCATTAATTACTTGTTGTGGAGCGTAGGTATACCAAGCATAGCCATCCCTTCTTTCTCTTAGCACCTCGGCAAGTGAATATACAATTTTACTATCTCGATTACAAAAAATGGGTTTGTGGGTTTTTAATTCATAGTAACGCGTCCAGATAGGAGGCGCAAGGCTATCAATGACCATTACTTTATCTGTTTCAGATATTCTAAAAGGTGTTTCTAACCTAGGAGC
>JBAXPJ010000046.1:0-22819 GCA_037132335.1 Sediminibacterium sp.
GGTGGGCAGAGCCAAGAATCTATTTATTTTTTAAACCAATTAGCTGCTAGGCATATAAAATTTGATATTATTGGGCAGTCTTATTATCCGCAATGGCATGGCACGCTAGATGATTTAAAAAATAACTTAATTGATTTGGCTATTAAATATCCGCAACCAATAATTGTGGTAGAGTATTCCGAGAAAAAATCTGCCGTAAATGAAATAGCATTTGGCATACCCAATAAACCCATAAAAGGTAGCTTTATTTGGGAACCATTAAACACTTGGGAAGCCCTATTTGATAAGCAAGGTAAAGCAACCGCATTCCTTGCATTATACCCTGAATTTGCAAAAACCTACCTCCAATAAATACCCTGTAATTGGTATTTTATTACATAGTCAATTAATATACATTGCTTATTCTGTTTAATTCACATAAATAGAACAATGGCCTACTTCAGTAGTTTTATTAATTTCGTTCAAAATAGATTCTTTATGTATCGTACTGCATTAAGCATATTGTTAATCACCCTATTGGTTGCAACTGGCTGTACTGGCAGAAAATCTGGCTCATCTAAAGCTTATATAAAACCACATATAGAGCAATCAGATCCAAATGCAAATAACATTACCACTACCCCAATAGACAAAGCACAGTTTATTCCTTACAATCGCGAACTGCAAATGAAAATGCAGGCATTCAATATTGATTTTAGAAAAGTACAGGTATATTTAGACCAAAAAATTGTTTTAACAAAAGCTATTGATAGTTCTAAGGCCGAAGTTGCTTCTGGCGTTTTGCGCATAATTAATAGTTCTATTATAGATGAAATCACCATCAATGCTTATACCCCAGGCATTATAGAATCGGTTGATATAGATGGTATAGTTATTAAGTTTGACCAAGGAGGTAGTTTGCGATTTGTGCCAACTTCAGGTCCAGATGCCGAAGACAATTATGTAATTGCAGGTAATAATTGGAGTGAAGGATTGGTAGAAATTCAATACGGCAAAAAAACATATAAAGCCAGTTGTACAAAATGCCCAAGTATGGCATCTGTACATCCTGTTATTAAACAAGCCGATATTGATAAAAAAGATAAGAAATCGAAAGTGCTACCTGGTATTAAAATTAATTAGCGCTGCATTACATCATTTCACTAAGCTCTAACCATTTCAATTCTTTTTCTTCGAGT
Organism: Sediminibacterium sp.; assembly: GCA_037132335.1. Classification (GTDB taxonomy): domain Bacteria; phylum Bacteroidota; class Bacteroidia; order Chitinophagales; family Chitinophagaceae; genus Sediminibacterium. The sequence continues at coordinate 1,179 of JBAXPJ010000046.1, forward strand.
AATTTATTAATGTCAATTAGTCTATCACTTAGCTTTTGTAATTCCTCGAAACCCAAATTTCCAAGACTCATTTTTTCTGCAATGGCTTTTTTCTCTGCTTCTAAAATGGGCATTTCTGTTTCTAATATTTCAAATTCTCTTTTCTCTTTAAAGGATGGTTTTTTCTTTGGCACAAGAGCAGCCGTTTCTTTACTAATTGTAGCTTCTTCAATAGTTTGACCCTTGCTTTTATTAGATTCTAATACCTGCCATTTGTTTTCTTTCTTTTCATTGTCTTTTAGCCACAAACGATACTGGGTATAGTTTCCAGGAAAATCTCTCACTTCTCCATCGCCTTCAAAAACAAATAAGTGATCTACCAAACGATCCATAAAATATCTATCGTGCGATACAATCATTACACAGCCTTGAAAATCACTTAAAAAACTTTCAAGCACCGCAAGTGTAGGTAAATCAAGGTCGTTTGTAGGCTCGTCTAATATTAAAAAATTAGGATTGGTAAACAGAATGGTTAACAGTTGTAAACGCTTTCTTTCACCACCACTTAATGAAGACAGGTAAGTGTATTGTTTGTCTGGAGTAAACAAAAATAATTCTAAAAATTGTGCAGCACTTAAACTACCCCCTTTTGCTAATGGAAAATTTTCGGCAAAAGTTTTTACGTATTCAATCACACGCATATCCTCTTTAATAACCAAACCTTGTTGCGAAAAATTACCAAATACAATCGTATCTCCAACAACAATTTTTCCGCTATCGGCAGCTTCTATTTGCTGCAACACGTTCATAAAAGTAGACTTCCCTACCCCATTCTTTCCAATAATACCAATGCGTTCACCCTTGCTAAAATTGTATTCAAATCCTTTTAAAATTTGTTTGTCGCCATAAGATTTGTACACTTTTTTCATCTCTACAATCTTACCACCAAGCCTGCTCATTTTAACTTCTAGCAATAGTTGTGCATCTTCAATACGTTGTTTTGCTTTCGACTCCACTTCGTAAAAATTATCTTGACGGCTTTTGCTTTTGGTAGTTCTAGCTTTTGGTTGCTTACGCATCCATTCTAGTTCTTTGCGATACGTATTTTTTGCTTTATCAATACTGGCTAATTCACTTTCAATTCTTGCTGCTTTTTTTTCTACGTAATTTTCATAATTACCAGTATACACATACATGTTCTCCCTTTCTAGTTCCCATATTTCTTCGCAAACCGCATCTAAAAAATAACGGTCGTGGGTAACCAATAATAAGGTGATATTTTCTTGGTTTAAATATTGTTCAAGCCACTCAATCATTTCTACATCTAAATGATTGGTAGGCTCATCCATCATTAATAAAGTATGCTGGTGCTCAAAGCCAATATCAATAAGTGTTTTAGCCAATGCAACGCGTTTACGCTGTCCACCGCTAAGTTCACTAACCGGATTTTTTAAATGGTGCACATTTAGTTTGTCTAAAATTTGCTTAACCTTTGCTTCAAAATCCCAGGCATTTAAATCGCTCATTTCAGCAATTGATTCGGCAATCATCATTCCATCTTCTTGCTCCATGGCATCTTCGTACTTTTTAATAGCAGTGATTACCGGATTATTTAAATGGAAGATATTTTCAAGTACAGTTTTGTGTTCTTCAAAATGAGGATCCTGTTCAAAAAGGGCTACAGTAACCCCTTTATTTACCCAAGCTTTTCCTGAATCGGAAACTTCTTGACCCGCCAAAATGCGTAACAAAGTAGATTTACCAACCCCATTGCGGGCAATCAACGCTATTTTATCGCCTTCGTTAATATGGAATGAAATATTGCTAAAAAGTGGATTAATGCCATAACTTTTGGTTAATCCTTCAACTGAAACATAATGCATGCCGCGAAGATAAGGCTTAAATGGCAGGCTTAAAAACTAGAGACGCAGCATATAAAAGCCTTGATGGTAGAAACTGCAATGAACTTTGTACTTTTACAGCTGTTATTCAACCTATATGAAGCAATTCGACGTTCCAATAAATTACAGAAGTCCTTTAATTACTGCGGTAAAACAATACCGTAAGCAACAAGACAAACTAAAAAAAGATGGTACACCAACTCTTTTAGATTTGGGGAATATGCATATTTATTTGGCCCGACATTTTGGTTTTTGTTATGGTGTTGAAAATGCCATTGAAATTGCTTTTAAAACCATTGAAAACAATCCAGGAAAGCGTATTTTTTTGTTGAGTGAAATGATTCATAATCCACAAGTAAATGCCGACTTAGTATCAATGGGGGTGCAATTCTTACAAGACACTTATGGAAAACAAGTGATTTCTTTCGATGAAATTACTGCCAATGATATTGTAGTGATTCCTGCATTTGGAACCACACTAGCCATTGAAAAATTATTAGCAGAAAAAGGCATTCAAACAGCTAATTATAATACCACTTGCCCTTTTGTAGAAAAAGTATGGAACCGAAGCGAACAAATAGCAGAGAAAGGCTATAGCATTGTTATACACGGCAAACCACAGCACGAAGAAACACGTGCAACATTCTCTCATGCATCTGCTTCCACACCAACCATTGTGGTAAATGATATGGGAGAAACTATTGAATTAGCAAAATTCATTACAGGCCAGCGCAATGCAAGTGATTTTGAAGAAGCATTTAAAGGCCGTTATTCAGAAGGATTTGATATTAATAAACACTTAATAAAATTTGGTGTAGTAAATCAAACAACGCAATTAGCAACAGATACACAAGCTATTTCCGATTACTTAAAATCTGTAATGATTAATAAGTATCAATTAACTAGTGAAACACTCGATCAACATTTTGCAGACACACGCGACACACTATGTTATGCTACTAATGATAATCAAACTGCAGTAACAAGTATGCTAAATACCCCAGCAGATTTAGCCATTGTTATTGGTGGATACAATAGTAGCAATACCTCGCATTTAGTTGAGTTATGTGAAGCCAAATTACCTACCTACTTTATAGATAATCCCAATAAAATAATTAGTGCACAAGAAATAATTACTTGTAATTGGCGCACGAAAGAAATTAGCACTATTACCAATTTCTTACCTATCAATGCAACACCCATTAAAATACTCATTACCAGCGGAGCGAGTTGCCCAGATGCAGTTGTAGAAGCTGTAATTAAAAAATTGGCTTCTGTTGTTGGTAGTGATTTTCACGCATTTCTTCAAGATCATCCATTTTAGGTCCTTGCTGAATTTTGCGCCAATCAATTGTGCGATGGTATTTTAGCATTGATTTATTTGCATCAAAAACCCTAGTGTCATTTAGTTCAAAATTGTACTTACTAAAATCGGGTTTATTGGTAAAAAAATCTTGCAACAAAGAGCCAGTAGCATCGTATTGATTTACATAAGGCACACCCAAAATATTATAGACTGTTTTAAGAATCGCTCCAAAATTTGCGTGCGTATGACTCACATAATCTTTTTTAACATAAGGCCCAGCCATCATTAAAATAGAGCGGTGTGCATCAATATGATCAACACCTCCTTGCGGATCGTCTTCGGTAATAATTACCAACATATTTTTCCAATATTTGGTGCGCGATAAAAAATGCAAAATCCGTCCAATAGCCAAATCATTATCTGCTACAAATGAATGTGGCAAAGGATATCCATCTTCTGGTCTAATACGAGCCGTATGGTCATTAGGCACTTGCATGGTAATTAAAGAAGGCATTTTTTCTTTACCAGCAATCCACTTTTTTGTGAATTCAAATTCAAATTGATCCATTCTAAATTGGTCAGGAATATTGGTATTAAATCCTGCATAGTTATGACTAGTGCGTGTAAATAAAGCTTTTTGCATTGGCACCATTACACCATGTCCAGCACCAGTGGCTGTATCATTCCATTCTTCGCGAACATGCGCTGTTTCATTCGCTTCGCCAAAATTGTAAAAATTAATTTTCTTGCGTTCTAGTGCTTCCCATAATCCTCCTGTTTCGGCATAATCTTCAGGATCCATGCTTCCTGTAGAACCAGGAGACCTACGCCCAGGTGCATTTGTAACTAACATTTTTGTTTTACTAACACTTGAATTTGCTTCAACCCATTCGTTAGGAATTACACCCATCATCCAATGATGCCCATGGATAGAAGCATCACTATCGCAATAAAAATTATCGCTCAAGGCAAATTGATGCGCAATTTTTTTATGGTTGGGTGTTACTTTCATTCCCTTCAATTTAGAACGAACTGAATCTGGCACACTAAACTCACTATTCAAACCATATCTGGCCAAACTACTATCGCCATTAGCATTTGGAAACTGGCCAAAAACTTCATCATAGGTTCTATTCTCTTTGGTGATGTAAACAATATATTTAATAGGAGTTGGTGTAATACCGGGCAATGCAGGTAAAGGATTGGTACTATCAACTGAAACAGTAGATTGTACAAAAGTATTTTGAATGGTTTGTTTCGTATAGGCTTGTAATTGCATACTGGTAGGCATTGGAATTTTTTGAAAACTTCCCAATTGAATATCCCCAATATAAGTTCCTTGTATAGGTCTTATAAAATTTCGTCCACCATTAGGGCCCGCACCTAATCCACGACAAGAGATTGCATAAATAGATTGTTCGTCGCTAGAAAGCAATACCCTTGTAGGTCCCCAACCACTAGGTATTAAACCTTTTGTAGTTTTTGATGCAATATCAATAACAGCAATGGCATTAAAGCCTAATAAAGCCACATACAATGTTTTTTCGTCTTTACTCATGGTTAAACCAAAAGGAAGTAAGCCACGATATTTATCAATGCGTTTATCAACCTTTATAGCAATATGGCCAACAATTTTGTGGTGCTTATAATCAATTATAGAAATATTATCATTCGTAGCATTGGTTACATACGCAAAAGATTTACCAACTACAATTGAATTTGGGCTTGCACCTCCAACTACTTCAGCGCCTTCAATCATCTGCCCTATTTGATTACCAGTTTTAAATTTATCAACTACTTTATTGGTAGCTAAATCAATTGTAAAAACACTCATTGCTTCATCGGCCAAAGGACTACCCACACCAGGAATTATTTTCCCTTCAACTATCGTTCCATTAATAGATTCTTTACTGTTGTCTGCATAAGGATGATGCGATATAAGTAAGGTATCGTCTTTTTTAAGTGTTACTCCTTTAATAATAGGATATGCATACATACCAACATTAGCAACTAATGCCGTTTTTTTATCGGGGCTCAATGCCAAACCAAAAGGCTGCCTCCCAACTGGAATGGATGCAGTAATTTTTTTAAGATTTAAATCATATCGAACCAATCTAAAATTACCCCTGTCTAATACTAGCAATTCATGATTGTCATTATCCAATACAATATCTGAAGTAAAACTATCTTGATAATCTACACCATTAACAACCCCATTTAAACTAATAGAATCAATGGTTTTCATTTGGTTGATATCGTACAAAATAATAGCCCCATTATCGCCACCACTTAAAAATATCGACTTTGAATCTTTAGTAAAAGCCAAACCTAAATACGAGCCATTAGAAAAAGGAGAAACGATTTTTTTATTGTAAGATGGAACGCGTATTGTATTTAAAGAAGCTATTTCAATTAATGAAAAAACACCATTATGTAAGGTGGCTGCGGTTTTGCCATCGGGTGATATTTTCATACCAAACGGATCACTAGTAATTCTAACCAATTCCCCTGCAGGGCTTAACAACCTACCACTAGGCAAAACAGAAACCCCTTTTTCATCAATTTTACAAAACTGATTAATACCAGGCACTTGTAGAACAGTTGATTTGTTTTGGGAAAATGCAAATAAACTTATGCAATTAAATAAAAGAAATAAAAATAGGTTTTTCATAATCTGGAATTAAACAAAAGATATTAGATAAATATAATTACTTTTTTAAGTGTTTTCTAATGCGTTATTACGATAGAATATTAAAATTAGATTTCTAAAAAATTTAAAAAACTAGTGATATTTAAATTTAAAGCTCATTAAATGCTGCATCTAAAATTTTAAGTGCATTATTTAATTCTGTCAATGAAATAGTTAATGGCGGACATAACTGCAAAACATTTCCTTGAGAAACTTTAAAGCTCAAACCATTGTTTAGGCAGTAGTATAATATTTTTTCAGCCGCATCAGAAGCTTTTTCTTTTGTAGCATGATCTTTAACTAATTCAATTCCCCACAACAAACCAATACCTCGAATATCACCAATAACAGTATATTTTTTTTTTAATTTATTTAGTTCAATCTTTAAATACGACTCTTTAATTATAGTTTCCGCTAATACATTATTTTGTTCCATATACTCCAACATAGCTATTCCAGCTGCGGCACCTAATGGACTTTTTTCATGTGTATAATGACCTAAAGAAATATCTGAAGCAATATTGTATTCATCTTTTGTAATCATTGCTGCAATTGGTATTACACCGGCTCCAAGACCCTTTCCTAAACATAAAATATCAGGTTCAATTCCATAGTGCTCAAAGGCAAACATTTTTCCTGTTCTTCCAAAAGCAATTGGAATTTCGTCTAATATTAATAATACATTATACCTATTACAAATGTTTCGTATTTTTTTCCAATAAGCTTTCGATGGAATTTGAACATCTGTATTTCTAATTGTTTCTGCAATAAAAGCCCCTATATCATCATTTTCTATTAATACTTGTTCTAAAGCATCTGCAAAATCAATTTCTCCAGTTTCTGAATGAGACTGATTATAAGTAACAGGTTGTGGAATAAGTACATTTTCTGGATATAATTTACCCATATATTTTTTAAACTGGTATTCTCCACCAACGCCAATTGCATCTAAAGAAGCCCCATGAAAAGAGTCATGTATTGAAACAACTTTGTTTTTACCTGTTATAACACGTACTAATTTCAATGCCATACCAATACTACTAGTTCCTCCAGGCGCAAAAAGTATTCTATTTAAATTTTTGGGTAGTAAAGAAGTAAGTTTTTTTGCAAAATCAATTGAAATAGTATTTGTAAAACGTCGTGGCGAAAAAGCCAGTTTATCCATTTGGTTTTTAACCTTATCTAATACATATTTGTTTCCATAACCTAACTGATGAACACTATTGCCATGAAAATCCATGTATTTTTTTCCACTAACGCCAGTAATATAAATCCCGTCAGCAGACTCAAGTACTTCCAAACAAGGAGTTGATAATGCTTGGTGTAAAAAAACATCCGCGTCTTCTTTTAACAAACTAGCTGTTTCTATATCTAATAATTTATACCAATCTTTTCTAGCATTAGAAAAATTTACATCGCCTTCTGTTAATAGATCTTGCATGTATTTTAAAGTTTTCTTTCCATATTTTTAGCTGCCAAATTCATTAGAATATTAATAAACGATATTTTTATTCTTCAGTAAGCAGTTCAATAAAGTCTTTTTTTGTCCATTCTTTTTTTTCTTCAATAAAAATACACACATGGTCTTTAATATCAAGTAAAGAGCTCCAAGCTGTTTTAATTATTTCTAAGTCGTTTTTTATAGAATTATCTTCAATTAATTTATCTCCTAATTTACCAATAATTTTACCATTTTTTTTACGAAAGGCCTCTTTAAAAAACTTACCTAATGGCGCTTTTGACTTGCCAAAAAAACAATTACCAAGCAGCACACCTAATACTTTCTTTTTTTCAACATCAATAATTACATTTTGGTATAGGTATGCAATAACTTTTCCCTCTTTATTCACAATCGAATTCATAAAATAAATTATAAAATTGAAAAAATATATTAATTCGTTTTTGTTAAATACTAGCAACTATTTCTTCCGCCAAACCAAATGATAGTGTCATTCCATTGCCTCCTAACCCATTAATAATATAAACCCCAGGAGAAGGGTTTAATACCAGCTCTGTATCTCCATTTGTCATTTTTGCATAGATTCCATGCCAAGATTGAATCAATTTCCAATTTTCAGATATTGCAAATTTCTGTAAATAATCTAATACCAATTGATTTAGGTTTGCTTTATCGAAAGGATCAAAAGTATTGGCATATTCATGCGTATCACCTACAGTCAATTCTCCCAAATGATTTTGTGAAACCATTACATGGATTCCCCAATCTAAATAATCCTGCATTTCTTCGGCATAATGGTCTTTTAATTTTTGTAAAGACGGTGCCGCCTTAAATGCATGATAATGTGTTAAAGACAATCCACCGCAAATTGAAGTACCAATTCTCCATCCTGCTGTTTCTGGAGCAAAACGCATCATTTGTAATTTACATTTTGTTATTTGCTGTTCTGCAAGAAGTTCTGGATATAATGTTTCGAAATCTTGACCACTACAAACAAAAATTAAATCAGCATGAAATTCTTGTTTGCCAGCCTTCAGTTTACCATCATAAATTTCAGTGATAGTAGTATTCCAAATAAAATTTACATTTAAATATTCGTTTAAATAAGATGGAATAACAGCTATTGCTTCTCTTGGATCAACAATAGTTTCTGTAGGACTATACAATCCACCTAATAAATTATTACCATTAATTCCATTATAGGCACTTTGTATTGAAGCGCTATACATAAGTTTTACTTGTCTACCATTTGCCGAAAACGAAGCCTGTAATTCTTGTAAAACTTCCCATTCTGTTTTATGATGTGCTAGGTGTAAACTACCTACTTCATCATACCATAAGCCAATACTATCCGCTAAATCTTTCCAAATTTCTTTACTACGTATTGCACGTTGATATAATTTACCATCTGGCTGACCAATAGGCCAAACCATACCAAAATTCCTAACCGAAGCCCCAACTGCTCTTTCATTTCTTTCAATTACCGTTACTTGATAACCTTTCAAAGACAAAGACCTAGCAGTTGCTAATCCTACAATACCAGCCCCAATTACAATAGCAGTTTGCTGACTCATGATATATCTATTAATTGTTTGTATTTTTTATTGAAATATAAAATGGAAAAAATTGCACCAACAACACCAAGTATAGAAAGTATTACAACACCTTCACTATATAAAACACTCCAACGAATTTGAAAATGTGCTACCGTTTTTAGTAAGATTACAGATACACTACCCAAATAACCAAATGAATCGGCTAAGTACATTAAAAACCCAACATTCCCAGTTATTCTAAAAGTGGCAATTAGCCGATCAAACAAAATACAATTATAAGGTATATAACCAATGTATAAACCCATACCTACTAAAGTCATCCAAACGAATGGGTTAATTAAATGCTTAATGAATAAAAAAGAGCTTATACCAGCTAAAAGAAAACCAAAAACTATAATATACTGTGTAATAATAAAAGCTTTCTTATTGTTCTTAATTAAAATCATACTGCCTATTAAAACTAGTACCAATAAAGTAATAGGAATTTCTGTAGCAGTAAATACAGAAGGCTGGTTGCCATAACCTAATTCACGCCAAATATCTGCGGCAAAATTATCTCTAATATCTCTAAATATTGTTAGAAAAACATAGATGACAATTAGCAATATTAAACCTGGTTTAAATGTAGAAAAGAAATTTGCGCGTTCAACTTTATTTAGCGGTAACCTAGTAACCCTTAAAGATATATCTGTATTAGATGGTGGTGGTATACGTTCTAATAAATAAATAAATAATACTAGTGGAATAAAAAAACAGGCTCCAGTAGCAAAAGGCAGCCACCAATCGGTGATTGCAAAATTAATTTGCAAAGTTTTTGCAATAGACTTTACAAATCCTGAAGAAAAAATAAAACTTACAGCTAAAGTTGCTCCAATAAAATCAGTTGCTTTTCGGCCTTCTACAAATGAAAAAACGATACCCCATATAATACCTAATGGAAATCCGTTTGTAAATAAAAATACTACATTGTATGGAGCAGGTGTTAGTGCAAATAAAAGCAGTGAAATCCAAGCAAAACCTATTAAAATTAAAATAAGTTTTCCTCGGCCAATATTTTTTAATTCCGCTATAAATTTTATACCATAAAATTTGCTAACCATATAGCCAATAACCTGGCTAATTACCAGTGCATCTTTGTAAGCTAACCCAAATACAAGCGGGGCATCCGAAAAACTACCAACAGTAAATGGCTTTCTAAAAGCGTATACGGATGCATAAGTTAAAAAACTAATTAGAGAAGCATATATTGCTACCCAATTATCTCTGTATTTATCTTCTTGTATTTTTTTAATGAGTTGTAGCAATATTTAATCAATTAATGCAGGCAATTCCTGTAATGAATCTATTATTTTATCTGGTTGATATTCGCTTAGTTGTGCACTTGTATATGCACCTGTTGTAATACCCACAACTAAGCCGCATTTTGCAAATTGTCCTTCTAAAATATCTACCGAAGTATCACCAATTTTAACAACACGGTTTGAATCTTCTAATTGTAGTTGCTGCATGATTGCTTGAATCATATAAGGATGTGGACGCCCTTCAACAACTTCATCACTACAAATAACCATATTAATAAACGGACTACTTTTCCATCCTAACCTTAACAAAATAGCATCTGCAATTTCTCTTGTAAACCCAGTATTTAAAGCTACTTTAATTCCTTTTCCTTGAAGTAACATAAATGTTTCTTCTGCAAATGGAAGTGCTTTTAAATCCACATCATTTTCATAAAAAGTTACCATATTTCGGGTAAATATTTCATGAATATGGTTAATCATAGCACTATCATATTCAGTTTTTTCTAAGTACTTTTTTAAAATAATTTCTATGGCTTCAATTTTACGATAGCCCATTACTGTATCTACATCTTCTGGACTTACTATAATACCCGATTCAGCAAAAGCAAACCTAAATGAGTCATTTACATTACCTCTATCTAATACAGTAGTACCAGCCATATCAAAAACAACTAAATCGAAATTCATAGAAACAATTTGTTTGATTGAAAATACAATAACAATATAAAACTAATTTGTATATAATGATTTAATAGGTTCTGCAACAGGATGATTTGCTACAAAATCAAAGCCTAAAATCTTAGCAAAAGAGGCAGCCAATTGCTTTTGAAATAATGTTGTGGTTGTTTTTACTTCGCCTAATGGCTTTGAATCTGGCCCTATTGCTGCCAACCAAATTTGTCCAGCATCAGAAATATTTTCGCCATGGTGCTGCCAATTATCTTTAATCAAATCACCCCTGCCATGATCGCAAGTGATTAATAAAGTGGTTTTGTTTTTGTATTGGGGATCTGATTGTATTATTTTCCAAAGATTAGCAATCATTGCATCTTCTGCATGTGCGCTATTTAAATATTGGTCATATTCTCCTGCATGAGCAAAGTCGTCAGTTTCATCAAAAGAGATATATAATACTTTTGGTTTGTAGGCTTTAAAATACTCTCTTGCAGCAAAATAAGTAAATACATCAGGACGAACACCAATTGGTTGCGTTGTTAAAAACTGCATATCGTTTACTAACTGCAATTGAGGGTTGTTAAAATGCAAAGAGTCTGTATCTGAATTAACATAAATTCCACTTCTATTTTTATTTAAAATATATGGAAATACATCCCAAGTAGAAAATGCAGCCACCTTGCCTTCAAAACCCTTTTGATGGTTTAGGAATTCTAAAACATTTATATTTTTATTGAGAATTTTATCATTTGAATTTACCAAGGTATCGGGGTACCCAGTAAATATTTCATTATAACCAGGATATGAAAATTTATACTTATTTGCATTATTAACTAAATTTCCCAATTTTCTATTACCATACAACTGCCCATTTTGCTCAATTTCAGACCATAAAAAGGGAAATAATTTTTTTCTACGAGCCAAGACATCTTTTGCCCAATATTTAGCTTGAGTTCCAGTAAAATCTTTGGTGAATTTTTTATTATTTAAAATTACAGAATCAGCACCTGAAAAAACTTCCTGCCAGCGCATTCCATCTAAAGTAACAATTACAATATTTTCAGTTTTCAATTGTGCTTTTACTGTAACACTGTAACAGAATATAAATGCAACTATAATAAATAGTTTTTTCATCATTAATAGTATTTGCTATAAACAAAATATAGGAGCGGAATCAATTAAGTTCCGCTCCTATTAAAAAACATTAAATGAACCCTTATTTAATAATCCACATTTGCGCATTAATATCATCCTTACCACCATACTGACTTGCTACAGCAGCAGTATAATTATCTTTATTCGTAGCAATTTCAGAAGATGGATATTGGTAACGTAAAGGAATCACGTTACTATTACCAGTTCCAGGACCTGTTGAAAATACAGGAACACCTGTTCTTCTCCATTGGTAATAACCTTCTAATCCAGAGTTACGAGCCAAGGTTAAATAACGTTGGGTTAAAATTTGTGTTAAACCAGTAGCGTTATCTCCAGCGTATTTAACTGAAGCTTGGTTAAAGTAGTTTGTGAAACTAAAGTTCACTGTATAGTTTACATAATCTCCAGGTGCAGTACCTTTTAAGAAAGAAACTGTATTAGCTCCATCAACAATACCATAGAATGAAAACATTGCTTTCACTCCTTTTTGGTACCAAGTATCGGCAGTTCCAGTAATCCATCCACGATTGATTGCTTCTGCAATGTTTAAACACATTTCAGGATAACCAACTAAGAAAGTATTTTCACCAACATATCCATCATAATATCTTTTTCTACCAATTGGAGAAATAGTAAATGCATTAATTTTTCCACCCAAAGTACTCATGTCTTCGCCATTTCCACCACCTACAAAAGATTTGTAAGAAGTATCAGAGAAGCCCAAGCCACGTGCAGGATCGGCAACTTTCATTGCTCTTAAATCATTTAAGCTACTTAATGTATTTAACCAAGTTGCAGCAACACATAAACGTGTAGCATCATTACCATAGTTTCCTTTGTTATTTGGATAATAATTAAAGGCAGTATTGTATTGATACTCTAAGTTATCTGTCAAATCAGTCATGATTGGATACTTAGTTGGATTATTAATTACATCAGCAAATTTCTGTTTGATATTTAAATCAGTATCGGCAGACTTTTTGCTTAAATTAATCAATACACGCAATTTAAAAGTATTAACCACTTTTTGCCATTGCTTTAAAGTAGTCAACGGATCTTTTGAATTAGTAATTCTTTCTAAGAAATAAAAATCACCCAATAATGCAGTATTTGAAGACGCAATTAATGCAGCTAATTGTGTATTAGCATCTTCTAATAACTGTAAACTTTGAATAAAAATTTGCTTTTGCGTATCATACTTTGGAGTTGGCATATCTAATCCCTTCAAAGCGTCTGTCATTGGCAAATCACCAACTTTCATACTCATATTAATAAAAATATAAGCTTTAAAGAATTTTGCTAAAGCCCCATAAGGATTAACAGCTGTGGCACTGGTAGATGCTTTTGCCGCTTCTTTTTCCATTGCAATAACATTGTTAAGCGTGCCATAGTCTAAACCAGCACTACCAGTCCAATATTCATTATTACCATAATAAGTATAGGTAGATAAAGTATTTTGGCTATTCTTATCTTCGCTTCCTCCAGGATATACAACAATTGAATTTTCAATCTGTCTTAGTAAAAGATATGCAGGCACCGATGTAGGTTGATTTGGATTGACTGCATATTTATCGAATGTTTTGGTGCAACTACTAGCTATAATTATAAAAGCTAAAAATAGAAAACCAATTTGCTTATTAAATTTCATACTTGTATTTTTTAATGTTTTCAAATGATGTTAAAAATTAGAAAACAAAATTTACGTTAAAGCCATAACTACGGGTAGTTGGCGTTTGTAAGTTGTACTCTTTACTATTTCCACTGTTGTAATCACGTCCAGAATATTGGTCAATATCCATGTCTTTGAATCGATTAGGGAAGAAGTATAAAAGGTTACGTCCTACCAATGAGAAATCAATTTTAGTGATGAACGATTTTTTACCCAATACAGATTGTGGAATAGAATAAGTGATAACTAATTCGCGCAATTTTGCATAAGTTTTTTTAACAGAAGTGTGTTCAAAATCATTAAAGAAGCTACTAACATAATCTTGAATGAAATTTGCTACACCTGTATTGTTTTTAAATTGCAAAGCCGCTAAATTAGTAATCACACCAGTTATAGGATCATAAGTAATAGCAGTACCATTAGAAATTTGAACACCTTCACCTACATAAGTTCCTTTAAAACCAGGTGTCATAGAATAAGTACCAGTTGCAGGATTGTAAATTATATTTTTAGCTTCAATTGCTCTTGCTGCACCAACTGCACCTTCAGCAGTAAAAATATTCGAACCACCTTCAATACCTTTTCTCATTACACGGTCTTGAATAATTCCACCAAATTTTCCGTCAAATTGAAAAGACAAGCTGAATTGTTTGTAACTAAATTTATTGTAAACAGACCAGCTAAAATCTGCATCTGCATTTCCAACATATTGGTTTTTTGGTAAATAAACAGGGTACCCTGCACTATTATTAATCACCTGACCATCTGCTGTTTTTGCGGCAACTTTTGCATAAATTTTATCTACGCGATCTCCTTGTTGAAATTGATAGTTTGCAAAGTTTGAAGGCAACTCTTTATACGTTTCAGTAAACGTAGACCAGTTAACCATAACATCCCAATTTAAACCAGTAGCACTTTTTAAAGGAGAGCCTGTTAATGAAAGTTCAGCACCTCTAATTTGTGTTTTAATAGCATTGGTTGTAAAGCCAGTAATACCAGTTGTTTGAGACAAAGGATAGTTTCTAATACCAGGTCCATTAATATTATTAAAATAAGTTGCACTTAATCCTAGTCTGTTGTTTAAGAACTTCATATCAAAACCATATTCAGAACTTGTTAATACCGAAGATTTAATGTTCGGATCAATCACATTAGTTGGTGCAGAAGCGCCTGTTTGACCATTGTAAACAGTTCCAATTGAATATGCTGGATCAGACAAAGAATAAGAAGGTCCACCATAAGCACTTACATACGGGTCGCCATAGCCTAAAGGATAAGCTGCTGGTCCTATATAAGATGAAGTACTAGGTGATTTTGCTGCAGCATAACTTGCCCTAACTTTTAAGAAGCTAATAAGTTCTGGTAATTTTACATAATCAGAAACTACAGAAGCTGCAGAAACAGAAGGATAGAAATAAGTATTATTATTAATTAATAAAGTTGAGTTTTTATCAACCCTACCTGTTGTTGAAATAGACAAATATTTACCAAAATCTATATTAGCAGAGTAATAAGCACTCAACACCAACATATTTGATGTGAAATTATATGCTCTGATAGGATTTAATGAGTTTGCAAAAGAATACAAACCTGGTACGTTTAAATAATCAGTAGTAGTAAATGTAGATCTGTAATTAAAATTACGTGCATTCAAACCACCAACTACATTATAACTGATATCGTGCTTTAATTTGTTATTGTATCTAACCAATGCTTCTACGTTATTATCAAACAATGCACGTTGGTCTTCTCTGTAATCACCACGATTTAATTCTCTACCATAAGGGTGCGCAGAATAAGGTAATTTTTCTGTACGTAACACATCATTGGTACTAATATTGGTTCTTATAATAGCATCTAAATGCGCATTAGGAGAATAGGTAATTCCAACATTACCAGTAATATCATTTTTAGTATGACCACGTAACCACTCGTAACTCATAAAGTATGGATTTTGGTAACGTTGGTATTCAGCAAAGATTGATTCAACACCTTCTTTACCTAGCTTCCAATAATTTCTCATATCAGCAACATCATAGTCTGCACCTGTCCAAACAGTCATTGAATAAATTACACTATTAGGACCATAAGAAACATCTGGAATATTTGGAGAAAATTGACGGTTATAATTTAAAGTTCCTTCAATTTTAAATTTGCTGCTAAGGTTATAGCTAGCATTCATATTAAAATTGATGGTATTTAATTTTGTATTAGGGATGATACCTTTTTGATTGGTATGCGTTAAAGACATTCTAATATTAGAACGATCTGTAGCAGAAGAAAAACTTAAGTTATTGGTAGTTAAAACACCCGCTTCAATAAAACGCTTTAAATTATCAACACCACGTGCAATATAAGGTGTTGCTTTTCTAATACCAGTTACTGGATCAATAGGGCTATCGTACTGAGGAATCAATTGGCCGTTTAAAGCAGGTCCCCAAACATCATAGTCACCATCATTTAATCCACCACCTTTACCATCACCAAAAATATACTGCGAATAATCACCACCACCATATTGTGCTTGTGTTTTAGGTAATGCAATAAACCCTTTGTCTATTTGTGTACTAGAATTGTATTCAATAGTATAACCTTTGTCGTTTTTCTTAGCTTTTTTGGTAGTAATTAAAATCGCACCATTTTGAGCACGACTACCATAAATAGCTGTTGCAGCCAATCCTTTTAAAACAGTATAGGTTTCAATATCATCTGGGCTAAGGTTCCAAGTATCAGAAGTAACTGGAATTCCATCAACCACATACAAACTAATATTACCACCACGTAATGAAACGTTTGGCGCTGCCAACATTTCACGATTAATTGCAACGTCTAAACCTGCAACTTTACCAACTAAACCATTTACTGGATTTGGCTCTCTTGCCTTAACAAGATCAGAACCTTTCACTTCTTGAACTGAGTAACCCAGTTTTTTTGTTTCTTTTTTTACCCCCAAGGCAGTAACAACTACATCACCTAAAACGGCTGTGGTAGCAGTTAATTCAATAGTTAAACTACCAGAACCTACAACTACTTGTTTGTCTTGGTATCCAACAACAGATACTACTAATGAACTGCCTTTCGCAGCATTAATAGTAAATACACCAGTTGCATTGGTATTAACTTTTTGTTTGCCATTTTTTACTGAAACTGTAGCCCCATCAATAGGCTTTAAAGTTACTTGATCAATTACTTTTCCAGTAACAGCAGCATTTTGTGCCTGTACCTGAAAAACGAATAAGCATACTGCTAACGGTAATAGCAATACACTAAGAAAACGGTTTTTGATTTGCTTCATAAAGGATATAATTTTTAAGAGCACGAAAATATCCGGCCAATATTATCATCCTGTAGCTTTAATGTTAACGAAATATCAATAAAATGTAAAGGGAATGTTAAGACGGCTACTTATTAATTTGAAATAGAAGAGAACTAAATATTAATAAAAATTACAATAGACTCCCATTATTAAATGTTTAGGGTTGAAACTCCTTAATAACTAGCCATTTTTCCCCAACCACTCCACTACCTTTTTATTACGTGAAAGCAAACTGTGATTGAGTTTTTCAATAGCAAAAGAGTATGACTTTTGCATTTCAATATCCTTAATAAATAAACTCTTTTTAAGAATAAGCGTATTAATCATTACTTCTGCATCGTGCCAATGCCCTATTAGTTCTTGCAGTTTTTGGAAATATGCAAAATTTGAATCCTGTATATCATCCTTCCAATTTGCTGCGTATATTTTTCTTTTAATTAATTTACGTATTTCATGCCAATCTTGTTCTTTACAATTTTTTGTTATTTTTTTTTCTACTCTTGCATTTAGGTCAATTAAATATTGATCTATTAAAATTTTGTTTGTTCCAAGAACAAAAGATTGAGATTCTTGCATTAATATTCCAAAATCATATTTAATATAATCTATTTGTAACGATAAATCATTTATAAGTTTCTGTAAAACACTATTTGGGAAATAATTAAATCTAAAATCTGTTAATTCATTATTTTCTAACCATTTAACTAATAATTGAAACTCTCTTATTTCACCCGCTATTAAAAATATTTTTTCTAATATATTAATCTGCTTTTTGAAATTACTTTTAGGATAAATTTTACGTAAAAACTTAAGAATTGATAATAACTTTTTTAACTCTAACCGAAATTCATGCATAGAAGTTTCAGTATCATTAATTCCAAATTCATGTAAATGGTTCTGAACGTGTTTAATCCTTTGCTCATAATAAATATGAAATCTAGTATTCAAAAATTTCATTTAATTAATTTGTTTTTATTTACTAAAAAAATACATAAAAACTATTGCTATTTATTAAAAGGTTTAAAAACCATTTAATCTCTTTCTTTTGTGTTTTTAATTTCCTTTATAAATGCAGCTCGAACAGGAACGGGTACTATGGCATCATATCCCTTAATACTTTTCCATAGCATTTTATTCATAACATTGTCTGGAACTCGGTCTATTTCTGAGAAATTTAACCCCTTAGCTAAAGCTGCTAATTTTGTGCCACTTGGATTTACATCGTTCAAATTAATATTAGAAGGAATACTCTTATATGGTGTTTTATCTGATGACTTATTAAAACATCGCCACATTGGTGTTGCCGATGCATCGTACTGACTCATGGGAGGAAGCCCTAGAATTAATTCAATAGTTCTCAACATAGAAGAAGAAGAATACATGGTATGATCTACAAAATGTCTTTTTACATACCCTCCTGCTAAATAAGCAGTTGTTCGATGTGCATCAACATGATCTGGTCCGTTTTGAGCATCATCTTCTGCTATAAATACAACACTATTTTCCCATATTGAACTTTTGCTAATATGTTCTATCATCATTCCAATGGCAAGATCATTATCTGCAACATGCGCAAATGGCGTTGGTCTACCTGCTGCCGTTCCTTCGGTATGATCACTTAACATTCTAAAAGTCATTAACCGAGGCAACTTATTTTCTTTCATCAAAGAATCAAAATCGTTTTTCCAAATTCGATACCTCATTGTATCAGAATCACGTAAATCTCCGGTTGGATATTTGGTTGGATAATGGTCTTTCAAAACTGGAATTCTTGGCGTATTATCTGCATTTACAAATTCCCCATAAGTTCTAAATGAAACATTAAATTGATTTGCTTGATCCCAAATAAACTGTTTGTTTAAACTCGTTTTTCCAATTGCACC
Organism: Sediminibacterium sp.; assembly: GCA_037132335.1. GTDB lineage: Bacteria > Bacteroidota > Bacteroidia > Chitinophagales > Chitinophagaceae > Sediminibacterium. The sequence continues at coordinate 20,068 of JBAXPJ010000046.1, forward strand.
TTTGCCCCTACCTCCATAACTTGTTGGCCAGTTTTTTTCCATATAGTCAGTTGCATATGCACCCATACACCAATCATGTCCGTCGGCACTAACTTCTCCATCTACATAAAAATTATCCAGTAAAACAAAATTATCAACAAGAGAATGATGATTGGGGGTAATTTTTCGTCCAAATAAAAGTAGGCTTGTATCGCCATTACCTTGTGGCATATCTGATAATACTTGATCGTAGGTACGGTTTTCTTTAATAATGTAGAAAACATATTTAATAGGTGAAGAATCCCCAATTTTACGTGGTATAGGATTATTTTGTTCACCACTAGCGTAAACTAACTGATCATTATTAAATGGAGTATTATTATAAACTGCCTTTGAGTAATCAGATAAAGTTTTTTCTGTAGGAATTGAAATAATTGAAAGCGTACCCATTAATAAACCGCCACCTATATATTGTACTTGTTTTGGCTTTGCGGTATCTCCACCATGCAGCATTACTGCTTGTTTATATCCTAGTGGATTAGGGCCATAAGGATTTGGAAGAGATGAAAAACCTTTTCCATTTGCTACATATAATTTAGTATTAATTACACGTACAACACTAGGATACCAACCCGTAGGAATAAATCCTCTAGAATGACTTTCTCCTGGAAGACTCACATCAAATACTGCCAAACAATTATTATCTGCATTTGCAATAAATAATGTTTTATCGTTATCAGTTAATGCCACAGAGTTACTAGTTGAACCACTTAATTTTGTTGGATGAACCGCTGAATTAAGTGATTCAATAACTATATTTTTTTTGAGATCAATCACTGAAACAGTATTGTCGTTTGCATTTGATACAAAAAGATATTTTGCATTATGTGTCATGCATAAGTCATTAGGATTATCTCCTACTAAAATTGAATCAACAATTTCATTTTTCTTTGTATCATAAGCCACCACTTGATCTTTACCCCAAAGACTAATGTATAATTTTGAATTGTCTGGTGTTAATATACAAGTATAAGCTTCGGAACCTAATGCAATTTTTATATCTACTTTTTTTGTTTTCAAATCAATTACATAGAGACTATTATCTTGTTTGGTTACTACATATAAAATGCTTTTTTTATTATCTAAAGCCAAGCCTGTTGGTGAAATAGCAGCAGCACTTTTTTGTCTACTCCATGAATCCCCCAATTTAATTGTATCGGATGTTACAAGCTTATTATTGATAATGGAATAACGAAGAATCCAGTTGTTATCTCCGCCAGAAACATATAGATATTTTTCGTCTTCACTAAATACCAATCCACCCCAAGATTTGCTGATAATTACTTTGTCTAATTCTATATCATTTTTAGCATCTAACAACTGTATTGTTTGTATACTTTGTCCATTATTTGTAACAGCGGCAAATCGATTGTTTTTACTTGTAACTATATTTAAAGGCAAATCTCCTAAAGGCAAGCTCTTGCCAACTGGCGTTAATGACCAACCATTTGGCAGTTTTACTCTATTTTGTTCAATCTCACTAATATTTTGAGAATGGATAGTACTACTTGCAAATAAAATAATAATAAAACAAAGGATTTGCTTCATGGTAGATCAATTGATTTTATGATTCCTAAAATTACCCTAGATAAAACTTCATTTGCTTAGCTTATTATTATTTAATTGTCAATTTTTTCAAATATTGAAATTTGAGCATTTTCTTATTTATTGTTGCGTGTTAAAATTTAATTGACACTTAACATATTCAGCAATTATAATGAGTGCTCCTTATAATTGAATCAACGAACTACTTCATCAAAAGAAATTTCTATTTGTCTAACTACAAAAGATCTATAATGAAACAATTAATAACCATTACTTTTTGCTATTTAATCGTACTGACTGGAATGGCTCAACCCCTAAAATCTATTGAATCTAAAAGAATCAAACTATCTAACGGTTGGAATATTACACCAATTGGCAAGAGCTTGCCTTTAGGAGATTTGCCACTAAATATGGCAATTTCGAATTCTAAAAAATATATGGCAATTACAAATAATGGCCAAAGTATTCAAACACTTCAACTAATTGATATTGCTAATGAAAAAATATTAGATAATATTACTATTCCAACATCTTGGCTTGGACTGAAATTTAGTGCCGATGAAAAATCACTATACGTTTCTGGTGGAAATGAAAATCGTATTTTGAAATATAGTGTAATTCAAAATAAACTTCATTTGGCAGATAGTATTCAACTAGGTAAACCATGGCCAAATAAAATATCTCCAACTGGGCTTGAAATAGATAACAATTCAAATAAAATGTATGTTGTTACAAAAGATAACAATACACTTTATATCATTAATTTGCTTACAAAAAAAATCATCAATGAAATAAAGCTTCCTGGAGAAGCTTATACCTGCCTACTTTCTTCAAATAAAAAAGAGCTATATATATCATGTTGGGGCTGTGAGAAACTTTTAATTTTTAATACACTAACTGGAGTCATTACTGCAACAATACCGGTTGGAAGCAATCCTAATGATCTTTGCATTTCTCCCTCAGGACAGTTTATTTACATTGCAAATTCTAACGACAATAGCGTATCTGTAATAGACTTAAAAAAACAAAAAGTAATTGAAACATTAAATGCTGCATTATATTCTAATTCACCTAATGGATCAACTACAAATAGTGTTGCGCTTAATGGCACTGGAAAAATATTATATATTGCCAATGCAGATAATAATTGTTTGGCTGTTTTTGACGT
>JBAXPJ010000047.1:0-22632 GCA_037132335.1 Sediminibacterium sp.
TTATGACGCTTTCTCTTCTTACCACAAGGCATACCCAAGTAATTTTATATAGTTAAAAAATAAATGTTATTTCCCTAATTCAATGATTCTCTTATCAAGTGCTAGTTTCGCTTCCGGTACTTTTACCAGTTGTTTTGCTATTTGATACCATTTAATGGCATTTGTTTTGTCGCCTTTCAGCTCATAACATTCTGCTAGGTTAAATATAGCTTCTAGGTTTTCAGGTTGTTTCTGCAACACTAGGTTAAATCTTTCTATGGCTTTGTCGTATTGACCACTTTTTTTGCCTCCCATGCCCAATACCATTTGGCCATATAGATTTTCCGGGTGTGCTTGTACTACCTTTCTTACCTCTAAAATTCCTTGCATTGGGTTCTCAGAAATGTTGCCAAACATGTAGCAAATTCCCAAGCCAATTTTGGAGGAATCGTTCGTAGGATTGATTTCCAGAGCTTTATCTAAAAGAACTTTTGCATTCTTCCCCAACCAGTTTTGCATGGCAGGTTCACCCTCTGTTATTAGGTTATCTAAAAACAGGTGGGCGGCAAAGGTGAGGCTTTTTTCAGAATTTTCCAACTTCGCTGATTCCGCAGTGTAATATGCGTATGGTTCGAAGATATGTGCTGAGTCGGCCCAGAACCTAGCTAGCTGATGAAAAACGTGCAATTGTTGGCTTTTTACATCGCCTCTAACTACTGCATTTTCTAATAAAGTAATGCGTTCTGCTTGTTCTGGCTTGATTTTTAGTTTGGCTTTTGCTAAAATGGTTTCAGTTGTAATTGTCTGCTCTGCAGCTGCTTGTGGCGCTTTAACAGGCCCATCGGCCGATTTTGGGGTATTGGTATTGCCCGCAAAATATAATAGACCCACTACTAGTAATCCAACTATAACAAATCCTAACTGTTGTTTTTTCACAAAAATCTTTTGTGCGAAGTTACCCCTCCTTACGTTTGGTTTTCACTTCAGTAACAAATTCTTTTGCAGGCTTAAATGCAGGAATAAAGTGTTCAGGTATTTCTACAGCCACATTCTTTTTAATATTTCTACCAATTTTTGCAGCTCTTTTTTTAGTGATAAAACTTCCAAATCCTCTGATATAGATGTTTTCTCCGTTAGCCAAACTTTCTTTTACTTCTTTAAACATTGTTTCTAATGTAACTAATACATCTACTTTTGGAATACCAGTTTTGTCGGATATTTGGTTGATTAGATCAGATTTTCTCATAATCTTAATTTTATTTTGTACGGGGGGTTATAAAAATTAGATATTTTTTCTATTGGACTACAAGGTAAGTTAGTTTTATTTAATAAGTGTTACTTACTGATTGGTAAAAGGTTAAACGGGCTTTTTTAGCGGTGAAATGGCAAAAAAAATATTTTGTTCCATTTTTTTTTAATAAAATCATTTTATACTAAACTCTCATTTGATTATTCTTTATTTTCATCCTGATCATGAAAAAAGCATTTACGCGTATTTTGGTAGACTGGCATCAAACTGAAAATGACAGGGAAATGCCTTGGAAAGGCGAGAAAGATCCTTATAAAATATGGCTCAGTGAAATCATTTTACAACAAACAAGGGTTGAACAAGGCTTGGCATATTATGAGAAGTTTATAGCCGCTTTTCCTACAATTAAAAATTTAGCAGCAGCAAAAGATCAAATGGTTTTTAAAATGTGGGAAGGTTTAGGTTATTACAATAGGTGTAAAAACTTATTACACACTGCAAGGTTTATAGTGGCGCATTTCAACGGAAAATTTCCAAACACTTACGAAAGTATTTTAACGCTAAAAGGGGTAGGGCCTTATACGGCTGCCGCAATTGCTTCATTTGCTTTTCAATTACCTTATGCTGTGGTAGATGGAAATGTGTTTCGGGTATTGTCTAGGGTATTTGGAATGGCTATACCAATTGATTCAACCCAAGGTAAACTAGCATTTAGTGAATTAGCCAATCAAGTATTAGACAGAAAGTCTCCTGGGAGTTTTAACCAAGCAATCATGGACTTTGGCGCCACTGTTTGTAAGCCTTTCTCTCCAAGTTGTACGCAATGTCCTTTAATGCATCAGTGTAAAGCGTTTAAGGAGGGTCTGGTAAATAGTTTGCCAATAAAAGAGAAGCAGTTATTAAAAAAGAAGCGCTGGTTTAATTATTTCATTTTTGAATACAAGCAAACCGTTTTGGTGCATCAAAGAATGGCCAAAGACATTTGGGAAAACCTATTTGAGTTTTATTTAGTTGAAGCCCCAGAATTAATTGTTTGGGACAATCAACGAGTACTTGATTTTTTAAAGGACCAGTTAGGCATTCAGTCGGCTGTATTACAGGCTATATCAGGTGTTGCTGTTCAGCAACTTACCCATCAACAAATTAAAGCGCAGTTTATTAAAGTTACATTACTTAAAAAGCCAGAATGCTTTTCAAAACAACAATGGCAAGCGGTTACTGCCATTAATGAGTTGCCTTTTCCAAAAATTATCACCCAATATTTAGAGAATGAACCTTTATTGGCACTATAATTTGTGATGCTGCTATTTTTTAGTTTTTTTACTGAAAGCAATCATTTTGTTTGCTAAAAATGGGTAATTTTAAAAGAGCGTATTTTTAAATTACAGACCCTTAATAAGTTAAGGTTAGTGAATAGTTGGGTAAAGCGTATTTTTGTTTAAATGCATTTTGCATTATTTTGGTTGATTGTTTCATTAAAAACAAACATTTTGGATTATCATTCGGGTTGGAACATGTTATTATCTGCACCAGTTCTATTATCGGCTATTCAGGCTCAGGGCACCACGGTGTTGGTGATGGTTTTACTTGTCTTATTATTTTTATCCTTTGTTTTAGCAGGTGCTGAAGTTGCTTTTTTTTCGCTCACGTACAAAGACATTAATTTATTAAAATCAAAACAACAACCGCCGTATAAGCGGGTAGTTGATTTGTTAGAAGAGCCAAAAACATTATTGGCATCTTTATTAATAGCCAATAGTTTTATCAATATCTCAATCATTATCATTTCGAACTTGCTAATAGACGACATGTTTAATTTTGAAAGATTCGATGCCGTATGGGTTGAGTTTGTTATTAAAGTAATTTCCGTTTCGTTTTTATTGGTACTGTTTGGAGAAGTGATGCCTAAGGTTTTAGCCACTAATAATAATATTCGTTTTGCAAAAGATTTTGGTGGAATTATTCAAGCCGTTTCGTATGCTTGCGCAGGGTTGAGTAAACGATTGGTAAATTTTTCTGATGTAATAGAAAAGCGGTTGGCTAACAAAACAAACGGCTCTTTTAGTTTAGAAGAATTAGACCATGCCATAGATTTAACAACCGATAGCACGGCATCGGAAAATGAAAAAAATATTTTAAAGGGGATTGTGAAATTTGGAAATATTACGGTTAAGCAAATCATGAAAACTCGAATGGATGTTCATGGTATTAATGAATCGTTTAGTTATGGTAAGTTAATTGAATCGGTAAAGGATTTACACTATAGCAGGTTGCCGGTTTATAAAGAAGATTTAGACAATGTAGTAGGAATGATTCATACCAAAGATTTAATTCCTTACTTGAATGAGGCCGATGATTTTAATTGGCATTCACTCATGCGACAGCCATATTTTGTACACGAACAAAAATTAATTGAAGACCTATTAAAAGAGTTTCAATCTAAGCGTATTCACTTTTCGGTAGTAGTAGACGAATTTGGTGGAACTAGCGGTATTGTTACATTAGAGGATATATTAGAAGAAGTAATAGGAGACATTAAAGACGAATTTGACGAAGAAGAAACAGGGAATAAAAAAATAGACGAATACAATTATTTGTTTGAAGGGCGCACCATGTTAAATGATGTTTGTAAAATCATGGAATTACAAACAGATATTTTTGATCAAATAAAAGGCGAGAGCGATTCATTAGCAGGGCTAGTGTTAGAAATTGCTGGTGAAATACCGCAAAATGGACAAATAGTTAATTCAGGAGATTTTGAATTTACCGTTTTAGACGTTTCAAAAAATAGAATCAATAAAATAAAAATTACAATCAAGCCTCAAACATTTGAATAGCAGTATTAACTAACAGCTTATTGGGATTAAAAATTATTAACAAATGGCTATTCAAAAAATTAAATATATTTTATTCGCAACATTTTTTTGTTATCTAATTATTTCGTGTAATAGTAATTATACACCCAAGCCAATTGGGTATTATGCTATTCCTTTTCCTAAAAAAACATACCAAGTTTTTGACAAACCTGGGTATCCATATACATTCGAATATCCGGTGTATGCAAATGTTGTAAAAGACAGTACCTATTTTGGAGAAACCACTGAAAATCCTTGGTGGATCAATATTAATTTTCCGGAATTTGGGGGCCGCATTTATGTTAGTTACAAAGAGATTGCTAAGAATAATTTTGATACACTCATTAAACATGCTTACACCTTAACAGGAAAGCATAGTTCAAAAGCTTATTCTATAGATGACTCTTTAATTAATACGCCCAATCATGTACATGGTGTATTTTTTTCTGTAGGAGGAGACGTTGCAACCGCCAACCAGTTTTTTTTAACTGATTCTACCAAACATTTTTTAAGAGGAGCATTATACTTCGATGCAACACCTAATGCCGATTCATTAGGAATTGTAAACCAGTTTTTATTAGCCGACATGAAGCATATTGTGAATACATTCAAGTGGCGTAACTAAGTTTGAACCATTATCTTTGAAAAAACAACCAACAGAACAATAATAGCATGATAGCAATTGATAATGTATTAATAAGTGAAGCGATTATTGACGAGCAATTTGTTTGCGACTTAAGCAAATGCAAAGGCGGCTGTTGCGAAGATGGAGATGCAGGCGCTCCAATGGAAAAATGGGAATTAGATAAACTGAAGGATAATTATGAGCTGATTAAGCCTTATATGACCCAAGAAGGGATTAAAGAAGTAGAGCGCCAAGGAAAATATTTATACGACCAAGAGTTTGGTTGGGTAACGCCTACCATTAACGGAGAAATTTGCGCATATGGCTACCGCGACAAATGGGGTGTTATTAAATGTAGTATTGAAGAAGCGTATAACGAAGGAAAGCTAGACTGGAAAAAGCCAATAAGTTGTCATTTGTTTCCTATAAGGATTCAACCGAGCAAACATGATCCGGATATTGAGTACCTAAATTACGAACCGCGCGAAGACCTTTGTCAGGCAGCATGTAGTTTGGGTAAACACCTTAAAATGCCGGTTTATATATTTTTAAAAGAATCAATTATTCGTAAATACGGAACTGAGTTTTATGAAACTTTGGAAGCAACTGCGAAAGAATTAAACAAAAGAAAATAGACAAATGAAAGATACAGCAGCATCTTTTATCGCAAAAAGCACCCTCAAATCTGCGGATTTAGACCATCGCAGAAAAATCAATTTCAATATTGGCAAATACAATGCTGTAGTGCCCATTGGCAAACAGCAATTTAGCGATGTGATGCTTGCTAGAGAAAAAGCAAAGAATAGAAAATGGGATGCTATTGAACATTTAGATACCCATTTAGAAAATTTCGAAAAAAGAATTAGCGCAAGAGGAGCCAAAGTTATTTGGGCCGAAAATACAGATCAAGCATTAGAAGCAATAGGAGATATCTGCAAAGCCAAGCATTGCAAAACCTTGGTTAAAAGCAAGAGTATGGTAACCGAAGAAATTCACCTGAATGCTTATTTAGAAACCATTGGCATTGAAAGTGTAGAAACTGATTTAGGCGAATATATTCAACAATTAGACGGCGAAGCACCTTATCATATTGTTACACCAGCCATGCACAAAAGCAAGGAAGATGTAGCCAAACTTTTTGCAGATAAATTAGGTTTGCCCGGCGGATTAACACCAGAAGAACTAACACTTGTAGCCAGAAATATATTACGCGAAAAATATACGCAAGCTGAAGTTGGTGTTACAGGCGCCAATTTTATTATTGCAGATATTGGTGCAATTGCAGTAACAGAAAACGAAGGGAATGCAAGACTTAGTTGTGCTTTTCCTAAAACACATATTGTAGTAGTAGGAATAGAAAAAGTAATTCCATCCATACATGACCTAGCATTGTTTTGGCCTTTATTGTCTACCTATGGAACCGGACAAAAAGTAACGGTTTATAATAGTATTGTAACTGGTCCTAAACAAGCAGAAGAGTTGGATGGCCCCGAAGAAATGTATGTGATTTTGTTAGACAATGGCAGAACGAACTTACTAGCCAATCCTACTACAAGGGAAGCACTTTACTGTATTAGATGTGGTGCCTGTTTAAATGCATGTCCTGTATATAAAAATATTGGCGGACACGCTTATGAAACAACATACAGTGGACCAATAGGCAAAGTAATCACGCCGCATTTAAGTGGCATGAATGAGTACAAACATTTAAGTTATGCTTCTTCACTTTGTGGTAACTGTACCGAAGTTTGTCCTGTAAGAATTAACCTACACGAATTATTATTAGATAACCGTCATATTTCTGTTGTAGAAGGCACTAGTACTATTGCAGAAAGAATTGCCTGGAAAGTTTGGAAGATGGCTAGCTTAAATAGGTCGATGATGAATATGGGAACTGGTAAAATAAAAAACTGGGTAGTAAACAAAGTATTTACAGGTTGGACAACTAACAGAAGTGATTTGGATTTTTCTGAAAAAACATTTAGTCAAATGTGGGTCGAGCAAAGAACAAAGAAACCAACTAAGCAATAGAAATACAATCGGTGTTATTCATATATACTACAAATATCAGCACCCGTTTACATTACATTCTAGCGGAGCTTTTTAAAAATGAATATACAGTTACCAATAATGTCAATGAGTATCTAGCACAGAATGGCGCTTGCATAAATTATTCTGCGGGTCCTATAAAAGCTACAGAGTTACAAATTATCCCTCACCCATTGTTGCAAGAAAAATCAATCAGTAATCAAACCACTGAATGCTTTGACTGGAATGGGCTTCCTGCTTTTTTTAAAACAAGTAATGGCACTATTCCATTTGATATTTTTTCTGCCGCTTTTTATTTGTTATCGCGTTACGAAGAATACCTGCCACATAGTGTTGATGAATATGGTCGATATTCGCACACGAATAGTTTGGCGCATAAAAACAATTTTTTACACTTGCCATTAATTCAGTTATGGATGCAGCAATTAGCAATACAATTGGAGCAATTAGCAGCAAATTATTCATTGCCATCTGCAACATTTTCATTTACCCCAACCTATGATATAGATATTGCCTATGCCTATTTGCACCAACCAATTTTAAAAAATGTATTTGGATTTTTTAAAGATTTAATGCAATCAAAATTCGAATCATTTTCAGAAATGGCAATGGTGTATGCGGGCAAACAAAAAGATCCTTTTGATGCGTACAATTGGTTGCAAGACTTGCACGAGCAATACCAATTAAATCCAATTTATTTTTTTCTAATGGCAAATAATAGACAAGGAGTCGATAAAAATATCAGTCCATCTAAAAAAGCGATGCGCCAATTAATACAAACAATGGGTAAAAAATATTTGGTAGGAATACATCCATCTTGGCAAAGTGGCAATGATACAACTGTTTTAAAAAACGAAATAAAAACACTATCAAGTGTTTTAAATGCGCCAGTGCAATTGTCTCGTCAGCATTTTTTACGCATGCAGTTGCCTTCAACTTATCAAGAATTGATTGCCCTAGGAATTAATAAAGATTATAGCATGGGATACGGCAGTATCAATGGTTTTAGGGCTTCGTATACCAATGCATTTTTCTGGTACGATTTAAAAAACGAATTGAAAACAACTTTAGAAATCCATCCTTTTTGTTATATGGATGCAACTGCTATTTTTAAATTGGGCTATGCGCCTTACGAAGCAAAAAAAGAGTTACAAGATTTTTATAAAATCATACAATCAGTAAATGGTAAAATGATTTGCATTTTTCACAATAATTTTTTAACCGATCAGGTAGCCTTGTACGAATGGAAGAAAATGTATGCGTCGTTTTTAGCTGATTGTTTTTAAACTCCTGTTTACTAAATAAACGCCTAGTAAAGTAATTAATGATCCAATGATAATATTGAGGGTTAGCTTTTCATTAGCAATCACCGAACCTACAAGTATTGCTACAATAGGATTGATATAAGCATATAAAGATGCAATACCAGGTTCTAAATTTTTCATGGTATATATAAATGCAACAAACGCAAAGATGGATCCCGCACTAATTAAGTATGCTAGTGCTGCCCACGTTTGAAAAGGTATACTTGTAAGCGGAATGGTATTTCCACTAATCATTGCCATTAAAAACAATATAAAGGAACTGATAAGCATTTGCCATCCTGTAGCATAATAAGGATTCATGGCGGTTTTTTTGCGAGCAATAAAAATAGTAGCCATTGCCCATGTAAACATTGCTACCATTGATAGTGCAATGCCTATCCAAAATCCTTCTGTATGGTTATGAAATGCATTGTCGTAAAATACTACTGCTATGCCAGCAATACCCAAAAACAAACCCGAAAAAGTAAGTAGGGTAATTTTATTGTTTTTATAAACTAGCATTTCTATCAATACAACAAATAGTGGATATAGCGCGGCAATCAGTGCCCCCAATCCGCTAGGGATATACTTTAGCGCCATAGTGGCTAAGCCATTAGACGATACAAACATTAACACCGCCATAATCGTTAACCAAACAAATTGTTTACGAGTTGGCAGTGGTAATCCTTTAATTAAAAAAAACAATACATAAACAATACCACCTGTAAATTGGCGAATAGATGCCACTTCAAGTGCGGGTGTTTTTTGCACACTAATTTTGCTCACTACCCAAGTAGTTCCCCATACCAAACTGGTAATGGCAAGTGCGATGTATGCTTTCTGTTTGTTTTTATTCATTTATTTTTTGCACTGAATGCAAACTTATTAATGCCTAAAATGGCGTAAGCCTGTCATCACCATGGCCAAATTATTTTGAACACAATAGTCCACACTGTCTTTGTCTCTTACCGAACCACCTGGTTGAATAAAGGCTTCCATTCCAGCTTCGTGTGCAATTTGCACACAGTCGTTAAATGGAAAGAATGCATCGCTTGCTAAAACAGCGCCTTTTAAATCAAAATTAAATTGCTTGGCTTTGTCAATGGCATGGCGCAATGCGTCGATTCTACTGGTTTGTCCGCAGCCTTTTCCTACCAATTGCTTGTTTTTAATTAGTGCAATGGCATTGCTTTTTAAATGCTTACAAATAATATTAGCGAATACTAAATTGTCTTTTTCCAATTCAGTGGTACTGCGTCCACCAACTTCTTCCCATTTGCTAAAATTACCTTGGTCGGTACCTTGTTCTAAACTCCCGTTGAGTAATGCTTTTTGAGGGGTTTTGATGGCAGCACTATTGGCTTTTAGTTCTAATAAAATTCTATTCTTCTTGGTTTTTAAAATAGCCAATGCTTCTTCGGAATAAGCTGGTGCAATTAATACTTCAAAAAATATTTCGTTGATAGCGTTTGCTGTTGCTGCATCAATGGTTCCGTTACAAACCAACACTCCGCCAAACGCACTTTCAGGATCGCCTGCTAGAGCTGCATCCCAGCTTTCTTTTACACTAGCTCTTTGTGCAATACCACATACATTGGTGTGTTTGATAATGCCAAAAACAAATGATTGATGATTGCTTTCAAACTCATTAATTAATTGTACCGCAGCATCTACATCCACCAAATTATTATACGATAATTCTTTACCATTTAATTGGTTAAAGAGTTGGGTAAGGTCGCCATGAAAAATAGCCGATTGGTGTGGGTTTTCGCCATAACGCAATACTTGTTGTATGCCCGGATTAAAGTAGTTACTAATAGCAATATCATAATGCATTACAACTTCAAATGCTTTGGCAGCATATGCTCTGCGTTGTTCAATACTTGTTTCGCCTTTTTGTGTCTTTAATAAATTTTCAAGAGAAGCATAATCGTCTTTTGCAGCAATCACTACTAGGTCTTTAAAATTCTTAGCAGCAGCGCGAATCATAGAAGGCCCACCAATATCAATTTTTTCAATGATTAATTTTTCTTCCGAAGTACTACGAAGTGTTTCTTCGAAAGGATATAGATCTACAATTACTAAATCAATTTCTGGAATATTGTATTCTTTCATTTCCACCAAATCTTGTGGCTCGTAGCGTCGGCCCAATATGCCGCCAAATACTGCTGGATGCAAGGTTTTTACACGACCACCCAAAATAGACGGATAAGTTGTAAGGCTTTCTACTGGCACACAAACTATGCCTAAGTCTTCTAGAAATTTTTGAGTACCACCTGTAGAATAGATCGTAATTCCTAATTGCTGTAATTCTCTAGCAATGGGTTCTAGGCCGTCTTTGTAAAAAACGGAAATAAGTGCGGATTGAATTTTCTTTTGCATGTTTATTTAGCTTGTGCCGGTAATAATTCGATTGAGCAAAAACAAGTGCTAGTAAGTGTATTATAATAAATCCATTGTAAAAGCGCCTGCTCAGGTACTGCTTGAAGGCGCAAGTTAAGTTTTTGATGCCTTTTTTCAAGTAACGTATTTTCCACATTGTATTAGAATAACGGCATCCAACGCAAGAAAATACAGGCTAATAAGGTGCAAAGACCAATCCAAAATCCTTTGCGATCCTTATGTACCAACCAATACAGCCAAGCAACAATGGCTATATACATTAAAACCGTTTGTGCAATAGAGACCTGCAAATTTTCTGTAACGGCAAAGGGTAATCGGTTGGTTCTTTCAATTAAGACATTCATTTGGTTAATTAAAAAACCCACTACCTTACCCATAACACTTGCCATTGATGTAAAAGGGCTTACAGCCAAAAGGATCAGTTCTGCATATAAAACAAGTCCCGACAAGGGCACAATAAAAAAATTGGTAAAGAGTAATAAGTTAGGAAACTGGTGAAAATAATAGAGAATTAATGGGATGGTAAATATTTGGGCCGACAAGGTTACGGCATTGAGTTGCCAGATATGCAGTAGTAATTTGTTTTTTATTACAAACCAATTACTAATGCTTTTTTGAAATAAAATAATTCCCAAAACAGCAGTATAAGACAATTCAAAACCAATATCCCATAAAAAATAAGGATTATAAGCCAGCAAGCAAAAAGCCGATGCAGCAAGTGCATTTATGGTATTGTTTTTATACCCCAAACTTTTACTCGCTAAAATAAATGAAAACGTAACTGCCGATCGAAGTATGGCAGCAGCGCCTCCAGTAATAATACTAAATCCCCAGAGTATACTTGCAATTATAATTGAGCGAAGATGGTTTGCCCAGTTGCGTTTTCCAAAAGGTTTCAGTAGCAGTAATAGCAATCCATAAATCATTCCTAAATGCAGGCCACTAATGGCTATAATATGTACCACTCCTGTTCTGCTATAAGCCTGAACCAAAGATTTATCTAGTTTGTCTTTGTATCCTATTAACAGCGCTTCTGCAACTGCTTTTTCAATGTTACCAGGGATATTTTTTTCTAATATTTTTAATACCCAATCCCTACACAAAAAAAGTTTTGCTTCTAAGCTTCCTGCTAAAGATGGCGCAAATATTTGCGTAACTGAATCTGGTATAAATACCTGAAAATAAATTTGCTGAAAGGCACAATATTGTTGGTAATTAAATCCATTAATATTACCAATGGGCTTTAGTGGTTGTTGAATAATTAATCCATCGCCACAGTGAATTGTATTGGCTAAACTGGCTTGTTTAAAATAGACTAAAATATTGCCAGAGGTATTTACCCAGTGTCCATTTTCAAAAACCGCAACTGCAGCTGCTACTGTTTTAAATGTTTTTGGTTTTTGTACCAAGGGTTCTTTAATGCGAATAAATATTGGATTGTTTTGTTGCAAGTAATTGCCAATGAAATTTCTGTGTGTGGCAAGGTTTTGAAAATTTGTCAATCCCGCACCCATGGCTATTATTAGCCCATTGATAGCCATGCCACTAAGCCATTGCCAATGGTATTTAGCCACTAGCGTAAGCAAAGAAAAAATCAATAATACCAGCATTGATACCGTTGCCAATATTTGAATTATGCTTAGTGATACATTAAAATAAAACGCCCATAAAATGCCAACAATGAATGGAATAATCAAACGAATAAAAGGAGCAGTTTTAAAAGGATAGGGTTTTAAAATGGGCATCTGCTAACCTAATAAAAAAGCCACAGCTTTTTGGCTGTGGCTTTCTAAAACGGAGGGTAAAATTTATTTACTCAGGTTCATGCTTCTTTCTTTGTATAGTGTGCGGAAATAAGGATCATGCAAGTCTTTGATAAAGCGAATGGCTTCTCCAGTACTTTTCATTTCTGGTCCTAATTCTTTGTTTACACCTGGGAATTTATCGAAACTAAATACAGGTTCTTTAATTGCGTAACCGTCTAATTTATTCACCATAGTAAAGTCGGTTAGTTTGGCTTCTCCTAACATTACTTTTGTTGCAATATTTAAATAAGGAATTTGATAAGCTTTTGCAATGAATGGGGTAGTTCTAGAGGCACGAGGATTTGCTTCAATTACAAATACTTTATCGCCCTTTATAGCAAACTGAATATTAATTAGACCTTTAATATTTAAAGCCCTAGCAATTTTTTCGCTATAATATTCCATGGTTTCTACAATCAATGGCGTAAGGTTAAATGCTGGTAAAACTGCATTACTATCACCACTGTGTATACCTGCTGGTTCAATATGTTCCATCACACCCATTACATGAAAATTCTCTCCGTCAAAAATGGCATCTACTTCTGCCTCTTGACAACGGTCTAAGAAATGATCAATTAAAATTTTATTTCCTGGGATATGTTTTAATAAACTGATTACTGCTTTTTCAACTTCGTCGTCGTTGATTACAATACGCATTCTTTGTCCACCAATAACATAGCTAGGACGCACCAATACTGGGTAACCTACTTTGTTGGCTACTTCAATTGCCTCTTCGGCATTGTAAGCGGTGCCATATTCTGGATAAGGAATATTTAATTCTTTTAATAGATCGCTAAAACGTCCACGATCTTCGGCCATATCCATGCTTTCGTATGAAGTGCCTATAATACGAATACCTTTTTCGTGTAATTTTTTGGCCAATTTTAAAGCGGTTTGACCACCTAACTGTACAATAACGCCGTATGGTTTTTCTAGTTCTACTATTTCCCATAGGTGTTCCCAAAACACAGGCTCGAAATACAATTTATCGGCCATATCAAAATCGGTAGAAACAGTTTCAGGATTACAGTTCACCATAATCGCTTCAAAGCCGCATTCTTTAATAGCCAATAGGCCATGAACGCAGCAATAGTCAAACTCAATTCCTTGACCAATTCTATTAGGCCCGCTACCTAATACGATGATTTTTTTCTTCTGCGAGGGTATTGATTCGTTGGAATTTAAAGTTGGTATCATTGCTATTGAAATTGCGCAAAAATAGGGGTATGTAATAAATTTTTCCGTTATTTTTTTACAAGTCCGTCTTTCATCACCCATTTTACGTCTTGTAAGAGCCTTACATTTTTAGAGGGATCGGATGATACGGCAATAATATCTGCAAAAGCGCCTGGTTTTATTTCCCCAATTTTATTGGTTTGACCAAGCAGGTCTGCTGCATTAATGGTGGCGGTTTGAATGGCTTCTAAGCCGCTCATGCCATAACTAACCATCAGTTCAAAGTCTTTTGCTTGAGGTAGTTTCCAGTCGTATCCGCCAATATCGGTTCCATAGGCAATCTTTACACCAGCTTTTAGTGCTTTTTTAAACAAGGCAGGTTCTGATTGGCTGAAATATTTATTAATTGGGCTTCCGGCTAAAGCCCTTCCTTCTGCTACATATTCGTTTACATAAATAGTTGGGCACCAATACACATTTTTTTCAACCATCATTTTGATGCATTCATCATCCATACCAAAACCGTGTTCAATACTGCTTGCGCCGGCATTGATGGATGCTAAAATACCATCCCTAGTCACTGCATGGGCGGCTAATTTTCTATTAGAACGAATTGTTTCATTGCCTATAGCATTGATTTCTTCACTGGTAAAATTGGGTAAGCTTCTGTAACTGCCGTCGGGAAGTTGGATATATCCTCTGTCGGCATATATTTTTATCCAATCGGCGCCATGTGCAATTTGTTCTCGAACGGCTCTACGTCCTTCATCGGCACCAGTAATTTCTTGTAATCCTTTGGGCAACTTTAGTTCCCAAGCATAATCTGATTCCTTTAATGGATAATGGCCGGTGGTATTAATGGCTAGCGTTGAAACAAACATGCGAGGTCCGTTCATTTCGCCTTTAATAATGGCTTTTTTAATGTCTACATCTGCAAAACCAGCTCCTTCTGTGCCAAGGTCGCGGATAGTGGTAAATCCATTCTGCAAACTTTGATTAGCACTCTTAACAGCACGAATAGTACGGTAGGGAATTGATTCTTTAAGCACTTGCACATCATAGTCTTCACTTGTAATATCTCCTTGCAATAATACATGGGTATGGCAATCGATTAGTCCTGCCATTACGGTAAAAGCCGATAAGTCAATACTAGTATCTGTTTTTTGTGTGAACCCTTTGGCCGGTGAAATACTTTGAATAAGGTTGCCTTTTACTACTACTATTTGATTTTGTAAAACTGCACCAGTTCTTGTGTCTAACAATTGCCCACATTTAATGGCAATTGTTTTTTGTGCTGGAATTACGGATACGAATAAAAGGCTAATAACTGCAATAAAGATTTTTGGATACATACTATTAAAGTTTATGAATAACAAGCTACAAATATTCTAAAACAGATTAACACAACAAGTGTTTAATTTTACAAGGAATTTAATTCTTTGAAAATGAAAAAGACCATTGTTGTGGTGTTGCTAGGCCTATTATATGCCTGCTCATCCGTAAAAGTCACCCATATTTTTACTGCACCCAATACAAACTTAGCCAACTATAAAACCTTCGATTTTTACCAGTTAAAAGCCTCGGGAGACACTATTTCTAAGGGTTTTACCGATCGAATGGAGGTTTTAAAATCGGCTATTGCTTTTGAAATGATTCGGCGCGGCTATCAGCAAACAAGTAATCATCCGCAACTCTTAATTAATATTGGCTTGCAAGTTAGTTCGCAAACCCAAACACGTGTAACCGATTGGCAAACCGATGGGGCTTATCGATACATGGGCCAGCGCAATTATTCTTGGAAAAGCGAAGAAGTAGTTGTTGGTACTTACAAACAAGGTGCTGTAACCTTACACTTGGTAGATGCTACGCAGAATACACTTGTTTGGAAAGCCACAGTGCGCGATGTATTACCTGGCAACGTATCAAAATTATCTGAACTAGCGCAAACCGGCATGAAGGTTTTGTTCGAAAAATTTCCTGTTCCTGTTCAATAATTTATTGCATTATTTTATTAAGAACAATTCATCCCAACGCGTGGTGTAGCGCGGGCTCCGTAGCTCTTGGCGCATTTTCCAGTCGCGCTTAGTGCCGCCTGAGGCAAACTTGAGTACATCGTTACGCATAGAAAAATTAATATTATCTATCATGCTCATTAATAACCGGCCTTTTGCACTTGTGGGTGGATCAAATAAACTCGCTTGAATAGAACTGTCGGGCACAATACCACTTAAAATAACCCCTGCTTTTTTATACACTTTTCCTTTTTCGTAGAGCCGTTCTACCAATTTTAATGCGGGTTTAATTAATTCATTCGTGAGCGATGTGGCCACCGGTAAAATCACATAACTACTAATGGAAGGCCCGTGTTTAAAATAGGGTCCGCTGTTATTTTCTTTGGCCACAATAAAAATACTGATGGTGCTAGCGGCGCTATGTTGACGGCGTAATTTTTCTGCGGCCCGCGAAGTATACGTAGCAACGGCTTCTTTAATGTCTTGCAAATTGGTCACTGGCGATCCAAACATGCGGGTGGTGGCAATCATTTTTTTATTGACGCGTTCGGGCTCCATTTGCATACTGCTAATGCCTTTGAGTTCGCGAATGAGTTTGGCTCCGGTAACGCCTCCTAAATATTTATTGGCCCAACTAATTTCTTTGGTACTCAATTCAAAAGCATTGTTCACATTGTGCAGGTGCAATTTTTCGGCATACTGGTGGCCAATCCCCCAAATATCTTCTACAGGAGTGCGCAGCATGGCCTGATGAATTTTTCGGGGAGAGTCGAGTACTAATACACAGTTGGTAGCTAGCTTGTGTTTTTTGCACAAGCGGTTGGCTATTTTGCTCAATACTTTGGTGGGCGCAACACCAATAGATACTTTAATACCGGTCCATTGCTCTACCCTGTCTTTTATTTCGTGCGAAAACTGCTGCAAATTTTCATTAGGAATATGTGAGAGGTCTAAAAACGCTTCGTCTACCGAATACACTTCTACTGTGCCCGGAGGTAAAATGCTTCTGAGGGTTTCCATCACCCGCCAACTAATATCGCCATACAAATTATAATTAGACGAAAAAGTAGTCACCCCATATTTTTCAATCAATGGCTTGGCTTTAAAATAAGGGCCGGCCATTTCTACCCCTATTATTTTGGCTTCGTCGGTTCTAGACACAATGCAACCATCGTTATTACTCAATACTACCACGGGTTTGCCCTCGAGGTGTGGTTTGAATAATTTTTCGCAGGAGCAGTAAAAACTATTACAATCAATAATGGCTTTCATGTTTTTATAGCAGGCTATGAATGGCGTAGACCACTACTCCCCAGGCAGTGTAGTTGCTAAATTCTTCAATTACAATATGGCCATATTGCTTGTTTTCTGCCAGCAGGGTAATGCCCTTGTTTTGTGTTTGCAATCGGCGCACAAGCAGCTCTCCATTAATGACGGCTACAATTATTTTTCCATTTACGGCACTAAGGCTACGGTCTACAATTAGCACATCGCCTTTATGAATTCCAGCGCCAATCATTGCCTCGCTATTCATCCGAAAGAAAAAAGTGGCAGGCTTGTTTCGAACCAATTGTTCGTTAAGGTCAATGCCCCTTTCCATAAAATCGTCGGAAGCGGCACCAAATCCGGTGGCATTGGCAGTAGGAACCTCCCACTGGTTAAATTTTTTGGTACCCTTATAGGCCGAACCGCCCCATTCATCGCTAAACATGCTAAAATAATTTTACTAATGCTAAATAATTTAGTAAATTTATGCTAAATTAGTTATCGTTAAAATATATTTTATGCAGATAGGGTTAGCAGAGAACAGGGCATTTGGTATTTCGCAGGAGCATCGCAATTGCGAATACTTGTTAGTGGCGCGCTTAGATACGGTGCTGCATAATAAAATTGCAGAAGAGCAACAATATTTTTCGTTGCAATATCCTAGTCGCGATCAACACAAAATAAAGCCGCAACTAGAAGTGGCTAGCTTTACGGCCAGGGAAGAGATGGAGCCCACTATTATTCGTTGGATGCACCGAATGATTAGTGTGCAAAATAGTTTTGCTTTAACCATCAATAATTATAGCGGATTTCCACCCAATACAGTGTATTTGCGCATACCAGAATTGGGTGCTTTTCAGCAATTAACGCAGGCCTTAAAACCCTTAGATGGATATATGGAAAGTTGTGGATGCAATGCCATTAAGCTGAACAATAAACCACATATTGCCATTGCAAAAAAACTAACAGAAGCCAATTATTTACAGGCCATGCTTGATTTTTCGCAGCGCAGCTTTCATGAAAAATTTGCCGTAGAAGAATTGATTTTATTAAGACGCAAACACGCTTTTGACAGTTCGGTACAAGTAAATAAATTTTCGCTACAACCCGCTGCTATTAAGGGTTAGTTTCAAATAAGTCTTTTATTTCTTGTAAAAAAACTTCGGGTGTTTCTTTTGGAAATCCATCCCAAGATTTTAATATTTTGCCATTCGCATCAAGTATAGCGGTAAATGGAAAACTGCCTTTTGAATTGTATCGATCGGCCAATTGGTCGTTTTGTTTTTGTAAAATTTTTGACAATTGATTTTTTTTCTGACGCGGAAAATCGGCATTCATCATTACCAGCTTTTCTGCTGCAAATTGTTGGAAAGCCTCGCTACCCAAAATTTCTTTGTGCATACGGATGCAAGGGCCGCACCAATCAGAGCCCGAAAAATTGAGTAGAATGTATTTGTGCTCTTTGTTTGCTGTTTGTTTAGCCTTCTCAAAATCGGTTTCCCAATTGGTGAAAGACATGGTAACTAAACTCAATAAAGCAATGGCAAATAGTTTCATAACATCAATTTAAAACAAAAATAAGCACTAGCAACTGTAATTGTATTGCATGATTTTGTTAAATAAATATGCCACACGGTGGGTATTTTAGTCTTGGTCTTTGGCTACGATGGTTTATTTTCGCTACAAAGCCACCAAATGGATACTGTGATCACTGCTATAGAAACCTTATTTACAGCCTATAAATCTGCTAAGGCCGATCGGATAGAAAAATTGCCGCAAAGTGGTGGGGATAGAATTTATTTTAGAATTTATTATCAGTCAGAAACCTTTATTGCCACCTATAACCTACACGAAAAAGAGACCCAAACTTTTATTGCATTTAGCACCCATTTTAAAAAATTGGGATTACCTGTTCCAGCAATTTTTTGCGTAAACGACGCGCAAACTATTTATCTACAAGAAGACCTTGGCACTAATTCTTTATTGAATGAGTTAGAGCAACACGGACACGGAGAAAAAACATATGAACTGTTCCAGAAAAGTTTGCATTCACTAGCGGCTATGCAAATTAAAGGCGATAAGGGTTTAGACTATAGCCTTTGTTTAACCGCCAAAGAATTTGGTAAGCAAGCTATTTTAAGCGACCTGCTTTATTTTAAATATTATTTTTTAGACACCCTACAATTGCCTTACGATAAGCAAGCAATGCTCGATGATTTTGAAGCACTAAGTACCTATTTAACTAGAACAGAAAATAAGTATTTTATGTTTAGGGATTTTCAAAGTAGGAATATTGTTGTAAAGAACGAAGCGGTTAGTTTTATTGACTTTCAGGGCGGAATGAAAGGTGCTTTGCAATACGATGTGGCTTCTTTATTGTGGCAAGCAAAAGCAGAATTGAGTGATGAATGGAAAGATGGTTTGCTCAATTATTATATGGATGAAATTGACCATTTACTCAGTAAGCCAGTAGACAGAATTACTTTTGTAAGTCAGTACAATGGTTATGTATTATTGCGATTGCTACAAGTAATGGGTGCTTACGGATTTAGGGGTTTGTTTGAACGAAAAGCGCATTTCTTAAGTAGTATTCCACTCGGGTTAAAAAACTTAAAATTCTTTTTAGATCATAAACGCGTTGGTATTGTAACACCCGAATTTGATAGAGTTTTGCGCTTAGTGGTAGGCGACGAAATCATTGCTAGGTTTGAGCCACAGCAAGCAAATGAAAATACGCCATTACTAGTAACGGTAAATAGTTTTAGTTATAGAAACGGCATACCGCCCGATGAAAGTTCTAATGGTGGAGGTTTTGTTTTTGATATGCGCAGTATATTAAACCCAGGTAGATTTGACGACTATAAAACCTTAAATGGTAAAGATAAACCCGTACAAGATTTTTTAGAGCAACGCACCAAAATGAACGAATATTTAAATAGTGTTTGGGATTTAGTAGACATAGCAGTTGATGATTATTTAAAACGAGGATTCAGTCATTTGATGATTAATTTTGGATGCACCGGCGGACAACATAGAAGCGTATATGCAGCAGAGCAAACCGCCAGACATTTACGTAACAAATACAAATTAAAAGTAGCACTAACACATACCAATACAGCCAACTGGTTTAAAGGATAAAAAATAAGTAAATGAAAGCAATGCTTTTTGCAGCAGGATTGGGAAGCCGATTGGCGCCTTTTACAAACGACCATCCAAAAGCATTGGCAATGGTGAATGGCAAAACTTTGTTAGAAAGAAATATTCTTTATTTACAACAGTTTGGTATTAAAGAAGTGATTGTTAACGTGCACCATTTTGCAGACCAAATTATTGCTGCAATAGCGGCTAATAATGGATGGGGTTCTACCATTACTATATCAGACGAAACAGCCGAAGTGTTAGAAACGGGCGGAGGTTTAAAAAAAGCCGCTTTGTATTTTACCAACGAACCATTTTTTGTGGTGATGAATGTAGATATCTTAACAGACTTAGATGTAAACGCAATGATTGCAGCACACTTGCAAACAAAGCCTTTGGCCACACTAGCGGTTACCCAAAGAACTACTTCTAGGTATTTTTTATTTGATAACAATGGGTTGCTTTGTGGATGGCGCAATACACAAACAGGTCAAGAAAAGCCAGCAGATTTAGCAACAAGTTGTGCCAATTATAGTCAATTAACACAGTGGGCATTTAGTGGTATTCACCTGATTGATTCAGCAGTGTTTTTAAAAATGGAACAAACCGGAAAATTCTCTATGGTGGATGTGTATTTAGATTTAATGCAAACAAATACCATCAATAAATTTGATCATTCAAAAGGCAAATTAATTGATGTAGGCAAGCCAGAAAGCATTGCACAAGCGGCGGCAATTTTTAGTTAATCAAGGCACCAATTATTTTTCAATAAAACAATAAAAAAATGGCATTTACGCAATTAGCAGTTAGCATTCGCGATGTGCAATTTGGCAGTAATGTAACGGTTGTGCAACCCTGTAATTTATACGAGTGTAGCATTGGCGATAATTGTTTTATTGGTCCATTTGTAGAAATACAAGAGGGTGTAGTTATTGGTGCTAATTGCAAAGTGCAATCGCATAGTTTTATTTGCTCATTGGTAGTAATTGGGCAAGACTGTTTTATAGGTCACGGCGTTGTTTTTATTAATGATACATTCACTAATGGGGTACCTGCAAATGGCAACCAAATGCTATGGAAAAAAACAACAATCGGCAACCAGGTTTCAATTGGAAGCAATGCCACTATTTTACCCGTTAGCATTTGCAATGGCGTAGTAATTGGCGCAGGATCGGTGGTTACAAAAAACATTACCATACCCGGTGTTTATGCGGGTAATCCTGCTAAAAAAATCAAATAAAATTTATTAGAATAATTATACTTTGATATAGATTTTTTTCTTGTCAAGTATATAAACAATTGACCAATAAAAAGCAATAGTTATTAAAGCATACAACAAAGATCCAATGCGCAAATCAGTAGCAACAGGTTTGCAGATATGCTCGTAAAACCAAGGCAGGCTTGATGTGTAGAATTTTTTACTAGTAACAGGATCAATATGGTCAACCCATCTTAGCAAGGCCAATATTCTTGGCAAAAATCCGCTAAGTACAAAAATGAACAAAGGGTTTTTTCCAAACACATCAAAGAATTTACTCCACTTACCTTGTATTGATTTAAACTCTATTAAATAAATAAGGGTAGCTAGTGAAAGTGTGGCTAATCCGCTAGTATATAAAACATAACTACTAGTCCATATTTTTTTGTTGATAGGAAAAACCATATCCCAAAAATAACCAGTGCAAACAAGCACAATACCGGCCATCATTAGTCCGGCAAGCATTTCAAAAGATTTGCCTTTTTGTTGAATATACTGTCCTACTAAAAAACCAAATATCACTTGTACAATTGCAGGTGCTGCACTAGCCAAACCTTCTGGATCAAAAGGCACTCCTTCGCCTTTGTATAAATGTGTGGTACCTAAAATTTTGGTATCAACAGCAGTGCCAAACCAGTTAGATAAAGTATACGGATCAAATCCACTGCCAAAAAATAAACAGATCGCCCAATAAGCAATTAGTATAATTCCGCCAATCACAAAAGCGCCCCTCGCTTTGGCATAGTAAATAATTACAGAAGCAAAGAAATAGCACAAAGCAATTCTTTGCAACACGCCAAAAATTCTAATATTTTCCCAGGCTTTTCCTACTAAATTTTCTCCATCCCATTTAACAAAAGGGCTCCAGTTTAAAAACAAACCAATGGCAAAAATTAATAGGGTACGTTTAACTACTTTCCCCCAAAATTTTGCTGCACCGGCTTCTTCAAAACGAGGCATTACAAAAGACATTGCATTACCAACGGCAAATAAAAAGAAAGGGAACACTAAGTCGGTAGGCGTGCAACCATGCCAAGGCGCATGTTCTAGTGGTCCAAAAATATGCGCCCAAGAGCCAGGATTGTTAACGAGAATCATTAGTGCAACGGTGGCACCTCTAAAAACGTCTAGGGAATAATAGCGTTGGTTCATGGCAAAGGTTTAGTACTTGAAGATAAGGATTCGCGGGCTTTTTACTAAAATTAGGAAATTGCTATATTTATTGCGCTGTAAATCATTGGCCAACTCAAATTCCTTATTTTTGCCCCCTTATAGTTTATACCAGACACACAGAATACCCTAAAATGAAAAAAAACATATTAATAACAGGCGGTGCAGGCTTTATTGGCTCTCATGTAGTGCGTTTATTCGTAAATAAATATCCCGAATACGAGATCTATAATTTAGATGCCCTGACTTATGCAGGAAACCTAGAGAATTTAAAAGACATAGATCAGTTACCTAATTACCATTTTTTAAAGATAAATATATTAGATGCGGCTGCTTTAGATGC
>JBAXPJ010000048.1:0-22428 GCA_037132335.1 Sediminibacterium sp.
TGGGTTGTAGTGCCATAATTTGTAGGTTTGGTTTAATAAGCAATTTGAATTTTAGTTTACCAAAAATGATAAAGTTTCAGTTAAAGAATAATTGGTTTTAAGCAAATCAATATACTTTTTTGGCGATTAATTAATACTGTTTATAAAATACTCATACAAATTAGCGATTGACAGTTTAGTATGAAATTAAAAAAAAGCTGATTATTGTACTTTTTTGGCCTAACCATTGATCTAGCTTATTTAATTGGTAAATATTTATTTAATTTATATGAATAAATATGAAGCCGATTTTAATAAAATTAATTTCAATACTATCTTATTCTATTAGAGAAGAAATCACTAGTAAAAAACCAGTAAATACTACTAACGCCCTCATGGAGAAATTGTATGTTTAGAAAAAGAAAATGGCATTTGTATTATTGGAGATAGAATTATACTACTCTTACAAATTTTAAAATTAACTAAATAATAAAAGGAAAAATTGTTATATTACCTTTGGATTTTGCGCCATTAGTCAACGAGTATACTGAAGACCGCACTACTGATGTTTACGCATATACAATCAAGCACTTTTATAATAAAATTGATGCCAAGGAAATTGCTTCTATTGCTTGTTTAAACAAGTATTGCTTTTTCAGGCATTTTAAACAATGCACAGGAAAAACACCTGCTGAATTTTAAAAAAAAATTAGGCCATCTGATAATTGATACAAATTATTAATGGGCCTTACAACTAGTTCTTTTCTCATTTCAAATATTAAAATAAATATTGCTGTAATGTTAAAAAAAAATAAGGCCTGCCTCGAAAATGAAAGTGTTTCCTTATCAATTAACTTAAATGGAGGATCTATAAATGACTTTAAGCTTAAAACTACAGGAATCAACCCGCTATCATTTATATACCCTAAAGATTTAATGCCTTCAAATAATAAAAATGGAGCAACCTACCAAGGTCATTTTTTATGCCTAGGGCGATGGGGCGAACCTTCATCGGGAGAAAAAAATGCGGGACTTCCTGATCATGGCCAATTTGCAAATATTTTATGGGAAAAAATAATTTCAACGAAAGACGGCTATATAGAAATGCAAGCAAAATCTATACTTGAAGGATTAAAAATTAACCGTGAAGTTTATTTAGATCCATCATTCCCTATTTACTTAGTCAAGGAGCAGGTTGTGAATTTTAATGCACTAGGGAGATTATTCAGCATGGTGCAACATCCTACCATAGCAGCACCATTTCTCGATAATAAAATCACGGTAGACTGTAACGCAACAGTTGGTTTTGATCAGTGCAACTTTAAGAACATCGCTTCCAATACGATACAATGGAAGCAACAAAACATAGACTTGCATTATAAAAAAATTAACACCGACTTCAACCATCGAATAGATATTGTTCAAAGTTATATTGTTGACCAAAAATCAACTTATGGATGGATCACCGCTTATAACCCTACAAGTAATATTTTGATAGGATACATGTGGCCAAGGAAAGACTATCCTTGGATTCATATTTGGGAGCATGTAAAAGAAGGTAATTTAATTTATATGGGACTTGAATTTGGAGATACGGCAATTCATCAACCCTTTCATGACATATTAAATACACCACATCTTTTTAGTGAAAAAACTGTTGGGTATATTGATTCAGGAGAAACAATTGAGAAAAAATATATATCCTTTATGATAACACCTCCACAAGAATTTAATGGCGTGTCTGATATCATTATAGAAAATGAAAAAATTAAATTAATAACTAAAAAAGATATTATAAATATTTCATTCACTGAAAATTCATCATTCCTATATGAACTATCAACATAAAACAATTATAATTACTGCTGCTGCCAGAGGTATTGGCGCTGCCTGTGCTAAGGTTTTTTTGGAAGCGGGGGACTAGGTATTACCATTGCAGGAAGTAAAAAATAATAATTTTACTCCAATTAAATTTTTAATCAGAACCGAAGAACTTAGGAATTCAAATAATAATTTTAAATTGATTAAAGTATGAACATTACAATTGACGATATTGAAATTTTCGCAGATGGTCTAGACCATCCAGAATGTATTGCAGTCCACCCCAACGGATCTATATGGGCAGGGGGCGAAGGAGGTCAAATATATAAAGTGTCTCCTGACGGACTTGAAATAATAGAAATTGTAAATACGCATGGTTTTATTCTTGGGATTGCTTTTTCTCCTGATGTATCATGGCTAGCTATTTGTGATATGAAAAACCATTGTGTATGGAAATTATCATTAACCACATATGAATTAACAAAATTTGCAACAGGCGCTGAAGACGTTTTATTTAATATTCCTAATTATCCATGCTTTAGTAAAGATGGAAAACTATGGGTATCTGAAAGTGGTGCATTTAGACAAACCAAGGGTAAAATATTTTGTTTTGATCATAATGGACATGGTAAAATTTGGCATGCCGGTCCATTTAATTTTGCAAATGGCATTGCCCTCTCTATAAATGAAGACTGGCTATATGTTGCTTGTACTTGGCTTCCTGGAGTTGAGCGTATTGCCATTCATCCAGATGGTACTGCAGGTAAGCGTGAAGTATATTGTACATTACCACGAAGCTGCCCAGATGGCTTGGCATTTGATGCAGATCAAAATCTTTATGTTGGTTGTTATTCTCCAAATTATATTTATAAAATTAATCCTAAACAAGAGGTCCATTTGCTTATTGATGATTGGGAAGCTCACGGTTTGTGCAACCCAACCAACTTAGCTTTTGGGGGTAAAGATTTTAATGAATTATATACAGCTAATCTAGGTGCTTGGCATATTAGCAAAATTAAGTTAAACGCAATAGGTCAAAAATTAGCCTGTCATCAATAAAAATAAATTAATAGGTAACATCAAAAACCAATTGAGTTTCCACCATCCACTGGAAGACAAACCCCTGTTATAAAATTAGAAACATCCGATGCTAAAAACACAGCAGCGTAAGCAACATCTTCTGTTGTTCCAAATCGGCGCGCAGGCGTGCGTGAAAGAATTTTTTCTTTTCGCATTGGGTCTTTTTCCATAATATCTAAAAACATTTTTGTTTCTATAAAACCAGGCGCAATTGCGTTGAATCGAACACCCGTGTGCGAATACTCTGATGCAAGAGATCTTGTCATACCTAATAGCGCTGTTTTAGCACTACTATAAGCAACCACCTGTGTAATACCAAAGAGTGCTGCCATAGAACTAATACTAATTACAGAACCTTTTCCTCTAGGTATCATATATTTTAATACCGTTCGAGTGAGTGCAAAAACACTATTAATATTTGTATCCATTACCATTTGAAATTCAGCATCTGTTACCTCAATGGAAGGTTTTTTATTGTGAATGCCTGCATTGTTTACTAATATTTCGATAGGCCCAATTTCCTTTTCTATTGTCTCCACTAATTTTTCATGTGTGTCTTTTTGAGTTACATCATTTACATAAATAAAACAGTTGACGCCTAGCTCTAATTTTGCAGCCTCCAATTTAGTAATATTTCGGCCTGTGATGGCTACCTTTGCTCCAAGAGCAATATACTGAGCAGCAATGCCCAAGCCAATTCCTGAACCACCCCCAGTTATTAGGGCAACCTTATTGGTTAATTCAAATTTATTTTTCATTTTACCTGTTTAAAATTATAATTACATATTACAAAATACTTCGGATGCTATTTTGATTGCATGATCAACTTCTTCTTCTGTATGTACTGCACTAATATACCAAAGTCCGCGTCCAATTACTCTGATTTTACTATTATGCATTCCAGCAATAAATTTTGCCAATTTTGCTTTATCACTTGAAAAAGTATCTCTATAATCCTTAAAAGATTCAAGTTCTGTAAAAGCAAGAATAAACATTGGACCAGGTCCTTGTACAAGCACTTTTTGATTTGCTAAAGCAGCCGCTTTTCTTAATCCATTCATAAGTTTATTCCCTAGCATAAACATGCGCTCATAAGGGAGCTCCTGTTCCAAAACCGAAATAGTAGCAAGTGCAGCAGCAACCGTTGGATTACTTGAATTCATTGTACCTGCATGTATAACTTTTGATTCTTCTATCAATGACATCCATTCCTTTTTACCCACAATTGCGCTAATTGGATAACCACTTCCTAACGCTTTTGCAAAAATTGAAATATCCGGGACGATATTAAAGTATTGTTGCGCGCCTCCCAAACTAAGCCTGAAACCAGTAATAACTTCATCAAGTATAAATGCAGTATTATATTTATCGCAAATTGATCTAATACCTTCTAAGAAACCTTTGGAAGGTAGAATACAACCATTATTACACATGATTGGCTCTGTTATAATAGCGGCAATTTCATGATGGATTTCCGACATTGTCTTTTCTAACAATTCAAGATCATTCCATGGTAAAACAATAAATTCATCTTTAGATCCATCTGAAATACCCTGACTCCAAGGATAAATATTAGGCGTTTCTCTATCCCCTAATGCTTCTAAAGATGGGCTTGATAAACCCCAGGCTACATTGTCAAGCCAACCATGATAATGGCCTTCAAATCTTAAAAATTTCTTCTTTCCGGTTTTTGCCCTAGCTACACGAAATGCAGTTTGAACTGCTTCAGATCCATCTAAGCAAAAACGTAAAAGTTCAGCACTAGGTATAATTTCATTTAATTTTTCAGCAAGCTCAATCTCTTTAATATGTTGCCCTGCAAACATTTGACCATGTTTTGAATATTCCTCTATAGCAGATAATACACTGGGATGAGAATGTCCTAAAATCATTGGCCCCTGACTCAAAGTAAAATCAAGATATTCATTTCCGTCTACATCATATATTTTACTTCCTTTTGCATGGGTGTAAAAAATGGCATGAGGATGATTATACTTTCTAAATTCAGAACATACTCCGCCTGCAATTACTTTTTTGGCACGTTCCAATAGAAGGGCAGAATTAGTGTAAGATATTTCAGGCATACTATTTTTTTTTAATGATTAAAATTATTAGACTTCAAATGGAAATAAAGGTGACCTTCTTTTTTTGTACTTCAATTTAGTTACATCCGCTTGCGTAACACCAGGGGTATTCATTTGTATAAAATTCTTGCAAACCTCAGCATATGCAGCAATAGGGGCATTCACACCTTTTGCAATAATTGCATTAAATGAAGTAGGATCAATATTAAATGCTTTCAGTTGTTGCAAACTATATGGTGCTATTCTCAATGATGTAAGCATTACAATGTCTTGATTGTTTGTTTCTACTATTGCAATATTCCCCATATCAAAATGAATCTGACCGCCATGCCTAGGTTTGTGTTCATCAAATTTTCCATGCCCCTTCCAAAGTAGTGTGATTTTTCGTTTTCTTATTTCAATTTTTTCGTGGCTTTCACCAAATTTAATTTCAACTGATGCACCAATCTCAGTACCCATTAAACTTTTAACACATTCTGGATCATAAATACAGATAAATGTTTTTTTTATTCCTGCATCTTCTAATTGGTCAAGTAAATAAATACTATTTCCAGGTCCTCCACCTCCTACATTATCCCCCATATCTAATAATAAAACAGGCTTTTCAATTGTATTAATTTTATTAATTAAGGAAAATATTTCTTGTTTAAAACCAACAAATAAATCTTTGTTGGAAGTCATATAATTTTCAATTTTTTTAATCGCTATATTTCCTATCTCTCTATCTCCATTAGAAATAACAATAAGTGAAGCCCCCATTTCGTGCACGTCGGCATAAGGGAATCCTAGTAAAATACTAGCAGAAATAACCCCATCTATTTTACAAATTTCGGCAGAAAGTTGTAGCAAATATTTATAAGGATTTTTTTCAGAAAATTGCTGCTCTATACCAATAATAAGTGGTAGTGACGAAAATATTTGAACAGGTTTAATTTTACCAAAAAGTAATTCAACCATAATAGTTGCAGCTTCCTTGCCAACATCTCTTTGATCAATATGCGGATTTGTTTTGTAAGCCACAAGTGCGTCTGTTGAATTAATCATTAGTTGACTCACATTAGCATGTGGATCGAGTGTGCCAATAATTGGCGTTTCAGCGCCAATTATTGCTCTCAATTTGCTAAGCCAGAAACCATCCATATCATCATATGCTTCGCAAACACCTGCTCCATGGGGCACTACAAGACAACCATCCAAGGGTAGTTGTTTTTTTATCCTTGCCATAGCCTCGTCTAAAAGAAAGTCAAAAGCCTCTTTAGTAACTTTACCTCCAGGGGTAGCTTCAGCATAAAGTATGGGAACAATTTCTATTTCGTTCGTTTGCAATACTTCAATCATTCCGCCCAATTCATGAAATGAATTTTTATATTCTAGTATTATGTCATTTTCAAAAAGTAAGCGACTTTCCTTAAATTTATTAAGTGTCGTAGGCTCATTTACGAAGGTGTTTGATTCATGAACGATACCTAATAATGCGACCCTCATAAGTTTTTAATTTATAGCTTTTTATATGTTGATGATTAGTGCATCATCCACCCCCCATCTATATTAATTGATTGTCCAGTTATCAAATCACTATCAGCAGAAGCCAGAAATAAAAAACTTCCTTCAATATCACTGGTTTGAATTCTTTGCGGGATTGCTTGAACATCCATTAACATATTCGTTGCTGTTTCCTGGGCTTCCAAAGACCCCAATTTTCCCAATTCATTTTCTGTTTTTATAGCCCCTAATATAATAGCATTGACATTTATGTGATGCATGCCAATTTCATTTGCAAGTGCCCTAGTAAATCCAATGATTGCACCCTTAGAAGCTACATAATGTACATACCCTTTTTGGCCAGTTAAAAAAACAACAGAAGACACATTGATTATCTTTCCATAATCTTGTTGCTTCATAAATGGAAAAACAGCCTTAGCACATACAAATTGTGATCTTACATTAGTTGTCATTACATGATCCCAATCTTCTACCGTAATTTCATTCCAAGTTTTACGCGGATCAATTCCTGCATTGTTTACTAAAATATCAACCTTACCAAATGTTTCAATTGTTTTTTGAATCATTTTTTGTACTTCAGCCTCATTGGAAACATCAGCACAAAAAGCAATTGCATTACCGCCACTTTGCTTGATTTGCGAAACTACTTGGGCTGCTAATTCAGCTTTAGTATGATAATTAACAACTACGCTTGCACCCTCTAGCGCAAAACGAATTGCAATAGCTTTCCCTATGGATTCAGCGGCACCTGTTACAATTGCCACCTTACTAATTAATCTCATATTTTTTGCTTTACTTATTTACAATAATTATAAGCTGCTAATATCCTGCACCTTCCATAAGCCCTTTTAAATATCCCCATGCAAAAAGTCGACCATCTTGCCCATAACCAGGATCTGAATTTTTTTCACCTTCCATTGTAGGCACATGATCGATTCTTACGGGGCCATCAAATCCTATTTTTTTATAGGTTTTCATTGCTTCAAACATATCTGTTTGTCCATCATCATGGAAAGTTTCTGAAAAATTTTCTGCATTACCTCTAATGTCCCTAAAATGAACAAAAAATATTTTATTTTGACGGCCAAGCTCTTCTATTTCATGAGGTATGTTTTCTCCAGCAGTAGCCAAGGTTCCTTGACAAAAAGTTACACCACTATATTTACTTGGCACGAGCTCAATAGCTTTTTTTAACGCTGCTGCACTTGTAATTATTCTAGATACTCCCTTAATTGGTGAAATGGGTGGATCATCGGGGTGTAAAGCCAATTTAACTTTTGATTCTTCGGCTACAGGAATTACGCGCTCTAAAAAATATTTTAAATTTTCCCAAAGTCGATCTTCTGTTACAATTCCTGCTTCAGTTAAGGGTTCATCTTTCATTAGACTATGGTTGTAACTAGTTACAATAGCACCGCCACGTGTAGGTGTATTTATAGAAGTTCTAACCCAATTAAACTGTGCCATAAAATTGTAGCAAAAAACAGGAATCTTAAGCGCTCCCATATTACGTATCATTTTTATACAGTCGTCAATATCCTGATCTCGACCTTCAATACCAAGTTTCATTTTATGCATCTGCGAATTAATTCCTGGCTCTATTACCTCAAGTTTAAAACCAAAATTTTCAAACCTTTGCTTCAGGGCTAATAAATCAGCATACTCAAAAGAAGTTTCGCCATTTTCATGTAATGGCAAACGTGAAACGGCATGCGTAACGCCAACTTGCTTGGCTAAAGTCCAAAGTCTATCAGGGTATAAAGGCAATACGTCAGCTAATTTCATACATTTTTCATTTAATATTTTAAAAGCTCAAATAATTACTCAACACATTTATTATTAACATTAATTGAAAATAGAATCGCTTAAGTAATTAGGATTGTGATTTTAAATTATACTATAGCATATCTTCTAAAGTCCAATGATTTTCCCATCGTACATCTAATTCTTCTCGTATACTTTGATAACGTATATCAGTTGAAAGTCGAATTCTACTCATGGCATCAACATTATCCGTGGCTGCATGGATCATATAAGGACTATGGATAACCATATCTCCTGCTTCATAATCAGCAACTAGCCAACGCGCATTAAATTTTTCTGCCATCGCTCCTAAATCTTTTCCTATCCAACCGCCTTCAGTCATATTTTTATTATAGGCGCTAATGCGTTCCTCAGGGCGCAAGCTTTTATTATTGATTGCAAACTCAGCTTCCATTTTTTTACCTAGTAAGGCAGATCCCTCTAAATAAACAAGCCCTCCCATTTCAATCGGCGTATCTCCCAATGGAATCCAACTTGAAACAACTTTATCGTTGCCTCCACGCAAATAAATTAAATCATAGTGCGCTGGAGTAGTTGTTGGATGTCCTTTCAATAATTGTTTGGAATAATCAGGTGTCTTATAACGTATAATTTTACGCTTATGCAAGTAACTAGGACTTTGAAACAAATTATCATAAAACTGCCAAAGCCTTGGCTGAAGACAAAATGCTTCATAAGCGGCAGTTCTTACAAATTCCATTAAAGTTTTTGGATTATTTTCCGATTCAGTTTTCCCTGAAAAAAAACCTTCCTGAGGGTCGCTTTCTGGTTGTATCAGGCCTGAATGTTTGTACGTATTAAAAAAACGTCTCCTTAATGACAAAACTTCCTCTTTATCAAAAAAACCCTTTAACCATACATACCCTTGTAATGCAAATATCTCGCGAATTTTTTCAATTGGCAAATTGGCTTGACTAGGATTAAGAGGGCCTAAACGATTCGGTGCAGTCGAAAGCGCATATCCATTACTGAATAGTGGCTTTTCAAGTTTTCTTAATAAATGCATGTGGCTATCTCTTATTTCTATGCTTGATATATGTGACACCTCTAAATTATGTTAATCACTTGATACCATTTCGACTATGATTGTCAAAAACATATACAATTTAGTCATTTATATAAAGGTTGAAATGGCCTATATAAACCATTGCCTATTACTTTAAATAGGCCTAATTGAGCTATTATTTTCATTGTGTATAAACTTGATTTGTGAATCGAAATTATAAATGAGAAGGGAGTGATTTCAGATAATTTGTTCAGCTATTTACGGTGGTGTATATAGACAGCAAATATGAATTTAAAAAAGAAAAAAAGTACTCAATTTTGCTATACCTGGATTGGTTTTATTGCAGGAATAAAAATTTTAATAACTAACCAATTGATTAAATAAATAACAGATACGAAAACAAAAATATAATAATAGCTATTGGTGGCTTGTAAAAAAAGTCCAATAAATGAAGCGGATAAAGCAGCCCCAATGGCCCCTATAAAACCACTAAGTCCCATCATTGAGCCAACTGCTTTTTTGGGATAAATATCAGAGATAATTGAAAATAAATTGGAAGCCCAACCTTGATGGCCAGCGCTAGCAAGAGCAATTAGGATCACTGCAATCCAAAGATTGTCAACAAACGAAATCAACATTAATGGCAATACCAATAAAGCATAAAGAAAAATTGATAACTTTCTAGCAAAATTAATCGATTTGCCAAATTGAATCAATCTTGAAGATACCCATCCTCCACTAATTCCACCCAAACTAGATACTGAATAAATAATGATGAGGGGTAGTGTTAGCGCAGATAAATTTATACCCTGGGTTTTGTTTAAAAAATCTGGAACCCAAAATAAAAAAAACCCCCAAACCCAATCGGAAATAAATCTTGTAAAACAGATTGCATAAGTTTGTTTGTATTTAAGTAATTCTACCCATCTTAAATTTCTATCCTCCACAATATCAGAATCATCTTGGTTGATAAATGCTAATTCTTGCGATGTTATTTTTGGATGTGTTAATGGACTTTTGTAAAAAGCCAACCAAAAAGCAATCCAAACAAAACCAAATGACCCGGTGATAATAAATGCCCATCGCCAACCTAGGGAAATTGTAATTGCTGAAACAATAATAGGTCCAGCAATTGCGCCAATAGTGGATCCTGAATTAAAAAGTCCAATTGCAAAAGCACGCTCTTTTTTGGGAAACCATTCTGCCACTGTTTTCACCGAAGCTGGAAAATTTGCAGACTCGCCTAAACCTAATGCGGCACGAGCAATTGCAAAGCTTTTAAACCCATTAGACATAGCATGTAAAATGGCTGCAAAGCTCCAAATTAATACGGCCCAAAAATATCCAATACGGGTGCCAAACTTGTCCAAAAAACGCCCAGTTAATAGCAATCCAACTGCATAAGAAATTTGAAAGGCAGAAACAATATATCCATAATCAGATTCACTAAAACCTATTGAAGGATCCTTTTCAATAAATGGCTTAAGGATACCTATTACCTGACGATCTATATAATTAATAGTAGTTGCAAAAAATAAAAAAGTTAAGATTCGCCAACGGTAATTTTTTGATTTCAAAATTTACTATTTTATTAAAACGATACTTATATGATGAAATATCAAAATCACAATCCCTAAATCAGGCTATCTTAAAAAAATGTTTACTACATAATTCCAAATTTCTCAAACGCATCTACAGTAGACATGCCAGCCTCCAATGCCTTCCTAACCAATTTCTCAGCCCTTGATTTTTCTAAGGCTCTTGAAAATGCTTCTACTTCTGCCTCCTTGGGTACGATCAATACGCCATCTCTATCACCAAAAATAATATCTCCTGGTTGTACCCTTATATTATTGAATTCAATTTCAACTCCATAGTCAATCACCTTGCCCCGTGGTCCCTGATCTTGGGCAAAAGTACCTATTGAAAAAGTTGGGAAACCTAGTTCTAAAATCTCGTTGGTATCTCTGCTATAACCATCTAACACTGCCCCAGCGGCTCCAAGTTTTAATGCACGGGTACTCATCAAGCCCCCCCAAAGTGCATAATTATAAGAGGCCCCAGAACATATATATACCTCATCTTCTTTTAAACTATCTAACGCTTCAAACAAAAGGCCAAAAGGTTTTTGCATTATTGGATTTCTAGACTGTTCCACTACTTCACCAAAAACATCGGCCTCTAATACAGGCATTGCCCTACCAATTGTTACCATAGAAGAATCAAGTGGTTTTAAATGGGGTGATAAAAACTGTTTAGTGTATCCCATTTTATCAAGTATATCACCAACTAGGGCTACAAACATTTCTTTTTTTGCAACTTCAAACAGCGCTTTGTCATTTTTCCAAAACATACATTATTTTTTTAATTATTTTGATAAATTTAAAATCACCTTATCCTAATTTTATTTTTTGCCTCTTTTAAATTGTATAAATTAACTTTCATAGGTATCAATAAGTTTTAGAGCCGCCTTCATATAACCCATTGCAAATGCCATCCCCGCATACCATGGAGCATCACAGTTTATTTGTGGCGTATGGTCAGGAATTAATACTCCTTTAAAATTATTTTTTTTCAAAATTCTAAGTATCCTTATCATATCAACATCCCCCTCATCTACAAAAACCTCTTTATAATTAGGCGCTTTCCCAATCACATTTCTAAAATGGATATACCCTATTTTTTTCTGCTTGCTATAATGATCAGTTGATTCGTATATATCACCTTCAGTCATTTCGGATAATGTACCCAAACAATATTCCAATTGATTACTTTTGCTAGGATATAAATCAATTAATTTTTGGTAAAGTTCAGGCTGATAAATTAAACGGGGAGTTTGCTTAAGAAAAGCTAATGGGGGATCATCGGGATGTGCTGCTAATATAACACCAGCTTCTTCAGCGACAGGAATAATTGCATTTAAAAAATATTGTAGCCGCTCCCAAATTTCAGCATGAGAACAAGAAGGAATAAATCCTTCTGGAACATTTGCATCATAAACCATGTTCCAAATCATACCATTAGGAACTGGGCTATCATCAACAAACTCCATTCCAACAGAAAGCGCACCACCCCTAGCATATTTTCCTTGTGACCTACTAGCAACACCTGCAAGTGAAAAATAATAACCAAAGGTTGGAATACCTGCTTTACCAACATTTCTAATTAATTCTTTAATCCCTTCTAATTGTTCATCTCTTTTTTCGCCAGCCAAAAGAACATCATACCACATTGCAGGATCAAAATTTTCAATAGCCTCTAATTCAAGGCCATAACTATTGATCTCGTTTTTTAAGCTTACTAATTCTTCTAATGACCATATTTTACCTGAGCCCGCTTGACCCCATCCCTCTTTTTGGCCTAGTGGTTGACTCGCATTGTTTTTATTGTTTTTTTCATGAGAAAAATAATCTACCAAATGAACTACCAAATGGGTCGCGCCACATTGCTTTGCAAATTTATAATGCTCTTCGTTCAGCATATGTTTATATAGTCCTAATCCTAATTTCATATTGTGGTGCATTAACAAAAATTAAATAATTTTCAAGTTATTATAACTGATAAATAATTGGATTAAGTGCTGTTGCAACTACTTCACCAATTACAGATTCACCTCATGGGTGATTATCAAATCTATCTATTCAATTACTTCTTTACTTAAGATTTTTTTAATTTGATAAACCAATTTTCTCTGAAATAAACTATACCATTATTTTATAACCGATACGGCGTATGCAAATTTTATGGAACTATTTGTGGAACATTTAGCTAATAAATTTAAAAAACTAATTAAATATATAATATACAATAAACATCAATATTGCAATGACTACCCACATTATTTTAACCGTAATTGAAGTGCTGAATTTTTTAGCTATTGCAGGATCATTTTGGTCTACTAATTTGACTACTTCAAAGTGGGGCTTTGTGAAGAATGAAACAGTTATCATAAATATCACTAAAGCAGCCATCATATAAAAACAGAGTAGCATAAAATGAGGCCAAAATTCCTTTGAAGGAAAGCCAGTTAGCTGACACAGTCCAATCAGTAAACAAGAAAAAGTGCCAATGTATAAAGTAAGTTCAGCCGCCCTAGGTGTAGCGCGTTTCCATAGAATACCTACTATAAAAACTGTTGAGGCAGGGGGAGCCAAATAAGTTAACAACGCTTGCCCTAAATCAAACAAGCCTTTATCTGATTTGGAAAGAAATACCGCAACCAAAACTGAAACCAAAGCCGCCAAAATGATGACTCTTTTACCAATTTTTTTAACCTGTGCTGCGTCAGCGGTTGGATTAATTCTTTTAAGATACACATCCATAGCAAATACGGTACTAAAAGAACTTAACCCATTTGCTACATCATTTATTATGGATACCAATAAAACACCCAATGCAATTCCAATTAAGCCAGTGGGCAATAAACCATTTACCATGGAAATATAAGCGTGATCTGGATTTTGTAGTGGGGCAAATGTTCCATTTTTCACAAGCACCAAACACATAATACCTGGCACTAAAAATAATATTGGCATTATAATTTTCAGTGCGGCTATTAATAAAGTTCCTTTTTGACCATGATCTACATTTTTTGCAGCAAGGGTTCTTTGAACAATGGTTTGATCTGTACACCAAAACCAAATTCCAATTACAGGATACCCAAGTAACATGGCATGCCAAGGATATACTTTATCATTTGTTGGTTTAAGTACATGCCAGTATTCTTTAGGAACACCATTGATTAAATTTTCTATGCCGCCTACTTTTTTTAAACCTAAAAAAAAGATTAACATAGAAATTGCAATTAATACTATTGATTGAACAACACCGGTATGAACAATCGCACTTAGTCCCCCATTTACAGCGTAAGACATGGCTATCAATACCACTAATAGAGCTGAAATATAAATAGGTACCCCAGTAAGCTGATTAATAACAATACCACCAATGCATAACATAAAACTTGACCATACAATTAATGAAGAAATCATTGAAAAATAGGTAAAGAAAGTATGCGATCTCGTCCCAAAACGTTTCATTAAAAATTCTGGCATTGTAGAAATATTATTTGCTAAATACCTTGGAATAAATAAAAGGGAAAGTAACATTAAAAATACCCAAGCCAGCCAATCAAAATTGGCCAATACCATACCGCTTGAATAAGCTGCACCAAAACTAGCAACCAACATACTAGGGCTTACATTTGTACTAAAAATAGATAAGCCCACTTTATACCAGGGTAGTGATCTTCCAGATAAAAATATATCTTCAGAAGCTGATATTCCACTTATGCTTTTTCTTTTGCTTAGGTATATTCCTATCAAAACTAAAAAAACTATATACCCAAATATAACAATTGCATCTGCTAGACCGATTTGAATTCTATTCATAATTAAAAAAATTTAATGAGAAACGAAGTATATCTATTTTTTTATAAAAGATAAACTTTTAATATATAATTTATTGATTTCATACAAAACATTTTCTATTACACGCTTATTCAATATAAAATCTTGTATAAGTATACCTGCATGATCCTGAAAAAATAAATAACCATAATACCTTGGACGGATAAAGCCATTTTCCATTACAGGTAAAAGAGTACTAAAAAATTCGTTGCATAAAAGATTATTTTTTTGACTTAACCAAGCAGATTTATGACCAGATTGTCCCCCATTTTCAACATAAAAAGCAGATTGACATTTTGGAGAAACAATGGATGTCAAATATTCTAATGCAATACTCTTATGTTGACTAAATGCAGATACTGATAACCCTGTGCCCCCAATAGTTGATTTGAGTCTTTGATTATTAATACAAACCATATCTGCATATTTTAATTTTTTATCCGAAAACCCCTCTCTCGAATAATTAGAATAGCAATAAGCAAAAGGGCAATACCAATAATCATCTGATGAAGTCATTAATTCTGCAACACCAATTGGATTAAGCTGAAACATTTTTTTATCAACAAGTGAGTATAATTCTTTCATCAAAAGTAATGCTGCCTTTCCTGATTCTAAATTCACCACTTCTTGTTCATTCAAGAATGGAACGGATCCACTAGCAATACAAAACATATAAAAATTCATCAATAAATCGATAGGTATTCCCGGAACAGCTACCTTCCCATTACTTGCAAGTGCAATAAGATCTTTCCATACAACTGGGAATAAAAAATTATTCTTTTCAAACAAATCAGGGCGGTAACTAGCGGCAGGAGTAGCAGCATCAATAGCAAGCGCCCACTGGTGTCCATTATAATTATAACTTTGATGAGATTGACCTACGGAATTGTCTAACTGGTCCTGTAAATACTCTTTTGTAAGATAGCCTTCTAAAGGTAAAACACAATTAGTTGCGGCTGCACAACCTACCCAAGGATGATCAATAATTAATAAATCATATTGCTCCGTTAATTTTTCAATTGGAAAATCTGCAAATTCCTGTAACGATCTTTTGGTCCATTGTACTTCTACTTCAGGGTTTAATTCTGAAAATCTTTGAGAAAAAGCCAACAATGGAGATATGCCCCTACTGTGCCCCCATGTTATACCCTTAATAATGATTTTTCCCATTTTATAAATTAAAAAAAAATTGAGAATAGTCTTTAACTATAAAGCTGTTCTTAATTTATCTTGTTCAGATGATAAAAGTAATTTGTTCATTATAGGATATAAACCATGTCCTATTTCAGTAGGTGCTTGTAAGTTGCCATTTTTAAAAACAATAGGGTGTTGTATCAATTCACTTGTATTTAATAAGGAGTATTCTGTTCTGTTAACTACATGATTAAATGCCAATGCCAGATGGGCATTTATTTCAAAAATTGAATTCCCTAAAAAAACTGGTAAATTTTGCTTATCAGCTAGCTCAATACATTGTAAAGAATAGTCAATATCCTTACCGGTTCTTATGCCATTGATCCCTCCTTCATTCACAAGTTTATGTAATTTTTCAAAGTCATTAATATAGTCATGCCCAATAATAGGAATGGGACTTCGAGATGTTAGTTCTTTAAACCCCTTTATATCATCACTAGGCAAAGGATCTTCAATGTATTCTAGTTGAATGCCATTTTTTTGATACGACTCAATACGGTCCAGTGCTATTTGCCAAGTCCATGCCTCATTTGCATCTGCCGTTAATTTTATATTATTGCCTGCTACCGATTTTATTAAATTAATTCGCGCTATATCGCGAGCTACATCAGGCGACCCAATTTTTATTTTGATTATTGAAAAGCCACGATTTAAAAAGTTTTTTGTTAGCGCAACTGTATCATCATCGTTTAATGGATAGTCTAAAATACTGCCATAACTTAAAGCTTCTTGTTTAATACAAGTAGGATTAAGTAATTTATAGAGTGGAACATTTTTGTCCTGTGCCATTAAATCCCAAATAGCCAAACGGATAGCTGCATCAATTTGTGAATGTCCAGAATGAAAGTTTTTTCTTACTAATTCTAAATTATTAGGATCTTGATTTTTTAATATTGGCCACCAATTTTTTTGAAATATCAAATCCAATTCACTATTACTAGTCAATTGCTTGATGTACCAAGCACTCCTTGTAAAAGTTCCCTTCCATACTGATTCAGCATAACCCCAACCCATATGGCCATGATTGGTTTTAAGATTAATACATAATACTTCTATTTCTTGGTAATGGCAATTATTATCGCCTATCACTCGTCCTAGAGGAATTTTTATTGTATAAATTTCATAGTCTTCAATAAATAACATCGTAAGATTTTCTTGATTTTTATTTTAAATAATTTCCATTGCTATAATGATGGATCAAATTCATTTTTGTCCATTTTTTAGTGCTATCAACTCCTGGAAGTGCTCTTTGTATATTTGACATCATTTGATTCCAAATTTTCACACTAGAATCTGACGATAAATACAATGAATCCATTTTTGCTAAATCAGCACCTTCTGGATAACTATATTCCATCACCACTTTGTCCTCAAATCGATATATTTTAATTTCCTTTATCCCACTCAACTCATTCGCTTTTTTTAATGCTGGCCAAACACCAGTACTACTATGTAATGAATCATAAAAATGGTAAACTGCCGAGTCTGGCACCAAAGTAGTCATCATTACTACCGTTGTTAAAGGAACTGATTGAACAGGCTTTTTGCTACAATAAATAAATAAGAAGTTGAATAATAGTAGTGTAATAGCTCCTTTTAATAGTCTACTTTTTTGAGTTTGCATAAAGTACAATCTACTTGTGAATCAGTAACATAAAATTGTTATTACAAAATAATATTAAAATGAATACTATTCATATTGACAAAATAGCTAATTGCTATACTTTTTTGACAATTATATGCAAAAGTCACATTTAGAAATATTTATACTTATACAGTAAACTTAAGTGTATGATTGGCTGATATTAATGTTGAATCATCACGCTATTTAAGGCTTTGCTTAAGTTCCGTAAAATTGTTTGCTCGTAAAACCATTTGATAAATAATAGGATTTTCATAAACAAAATGCAAAGTCAAAACAGAAATACAAACACTTTTTTTATTATAAGCCCATTTAATTCTGTAGCTCTTTAAATATGTGTTATGGATGTTATTCGTCAGAAAAAAGTCGACTAAAAAAGGTATGAATTAATAGAGGGTTTCGTGCATTAACAATTAAAACAAAAATGACAAGTAACAAAAACAAACTACTGAGAAATTTATCAAAGAGATACTTTGTAAGT
This sequence comes from Sediminibacterium sp., assembly GCA_037132335.1. Classification (GTDB taxonomy): domain Bacteria; phylum Bacteroidota; class Bacteroidia; order Chitinophagales; family Chitinophagaceae; genus Sediminibacterium. The sequence continues at coordinate 18,023 of JBAXPJ010000048.1, forward strand.
CAATACTTTTATTTTTCTGAGAACTAAAGCAAATAATTATAATGGCAACTCATACTCCAATGTCATTTTGTACGCTTTGTTTTTTTGACCTGAGTAATTAAGACTATTAAATTGTCTAATAGTAAAATTGTTAAAAAGCCCTAATGGCGCGAACATAGTCCGAGAGGCTTTTATCATAGCCGTACTGGTAACCAATTTTGAAATTCTGGGACCACGCGTTGTCGTTGTCGCGCTGCGTAGAGCTCCAATAGTTGGTACCCGTAAAACCACCAACCACTTCTCTATTTATGTACAATTTATTTAACTCATCTTTACTTGGCAGATACCAGTCTGTATAACCTCCACCTGCATAAGCCCTAGCTAACCCTGCTGCATAACTCGTAGATGTAGCACCTTGATTTGTAATAATGTTATTTGTATTTACTAAACCGGTTCCTATTGCAGTTCCTATTGCACCAGTAGTAGTATAAGACCCATTGTGCCAACTAATTCCTGTACTTTGATCTGAAGTTGCAGCAATTAAACCATGTGGCGTATTTGGATTGTACCCAGGATCACCAGGTTGTAAAATATAAGCCAATATACCTCCTTGGTAAGGATTCCCAAGAGTAGGTAGGTAGCCCCCCGCTGTTACCTGAAAAGCTTCACTATTCACTACTGTAACTGTTGCAGTTGTTTGCAAAATGGCCTCCTTAATATAAATAGTTCTGGTGTTTGCAGGATTACTCTTTAAGACGGTAACCACTTCCTGAAATATTACACCATCGGGCCCTGTCGTTTGTGCCAAGACTTTTGTAGTAGTAAAAGAGCTGATTAATAAACCAACTAATAAGTAGAGTTTACGTTGCATGCTTAATTTGATTTTATAATCGAGCGTTCTATGAAATGATGGAGGGGTAAGGTAGGTGCTTTTCTAGTTAAAGAATATCATAAAAGAATTTATTGCGTATTAAAACTATCAACGTTACCATGAGTCACTAAAAAATGTTACGTCGGCACAAAAGAACAAACCCTTAAACAAAAAGAACTCAGTAAAAAAGAATCGTTAAAAGACGTAGCCAGTTATTTTTTAAAGAAAACTACTATTTTTAAAACGAGAAAACGCTCTATGAAAAAAGTTTATATTGCTTTGGCGACGGACACTTTCTTAGGTTGTTTGAACTTGAGATTCCCAGCCAGTTTGTTTTAGTGCAGGGTCTTTTTCTTTGATTAAAAAATCAGTACTTGCTGTTGCGCCAGAAAAGTTTTCTTCTAAAATTGCACTATCGGGTACTGTTACAATTGGCTCACTCCATGCAGCACTATCATCATTATATGCAGGGTTACTTAACGAATTATAACAAGAAATCATAGACCATCTTGCAGTGTCACTTGTATTCCCTTCACTGCGATGTAATAAATTACTATGAAAAATCAAGGCGTCTCCCATTTCTAACTCTACAAATACATGTTCCATTGTATTTAGTGCATGATTTACCATTACCATATCTGCACCTACTTGTTCGCCAGAAAAGCCGTGATTTACCCTTCCTAATTTATGAGAGCCTTTTATTACTTGTAAACAACCATTTAACTTATTGGCCTTGTTTAAGGCAACCATAATACTAATTAGTTGGTCTGGATATAAGAATTGGTTCTTATACCAATATCCATAGTCTTGGTGCCATTCCCAAGCTCCGCCTACTTTTGGTTCTTTTTGCATCAGTTTGGTGTGAAAATGACAAACTGGTGATGGACTATCTAATAACTTGGCAGCAGCATTTACCATACGTTCACTTCTGATTAACATGCTATAAATATCATTACCAGGCTTAAACCATAAAGTCAATTTTGAATTACGACCAGATTTGTCTTTTACGTCTTGTGAATTATTTTTTAATACTTCGTCAGAAATTGCCGTGTTATAAATTTTAGTAATCTCTTCAGAAGAAATGAAATTTTTTAATACAATGTACCCATCCTTGTGGAATGATGCTATTTGGTCATCAGTTATCGTATAAGACATTTTTAAGTGTTTATATGGAAAATGCAATCTTTTCTCGTTTAAAATTCGATAAATTTTAGGGATCTTAATTAGAGAAATCAAACTAATTACTATACTATTTTGGCAAGGATAAAAAAATAAGAAGTGCTCAATTAATTAACTATTTTAGAAGAATTATTTTGAATTTTTACATTTTATTAAATAATAATAATTTGAAGCCTTTACTATTAAAGTTAGAATCCTCTAACTCCTATAATATTCGAACAGAAGTTGAGTCTGCCTTATATGGCAAGTATTATTACCATCCACAAATTGAATTGGTTTACTTTGAAAAGAGTGATGGCATCTGTATTATTGGCGATAAAGTAACTAATATTAAAGAAGGTGATATCTTTTTACTAGGACAAAACTTGCCTCATTTATTTAAAAACGATGAAAAGTATTCAAATAAAAAATTGAAAGTGCGCATTATTGTTCTGCACTTTTTACCAGATATGTGGGGGAAGTATTTTTTAGAACTCCCCGATCTTAGGAACATAAAAATATTACTAAAAAAAGCAGAGAGGGGAATATTGATACAAGGAAAAGTGCAATATGAAATAGGAAAAATCATGAAGCAAATGCTCAATGAAAAAGGTCCTGATAGAATTATATTATTGTTACAAGTTTTATCATTGATTGCTAAGTCAAAAAATCAGAAGATTTTGCTGCCTATAGGATTCCAGCCAATTATTGACGAGCATTCAGAAGATAGAATAAATGATATTTATTCTTACACCATGAAGAATTTTAATAAAAAAATTAATACAAAAGAAATTGCTGCGATTGCTTATTTAAGTGAACACTCATTTTGTAGGTATTTTAAGTCAAAGACAGGCAAAACATACAGCAACTTTCTTCACGAAATTAGAATCAAACATGCTTGTAAACTGCTAACTGAATCGAAATTAACAATCGCACAAATAATTAATGAATGTGGTTTTGTAAACTTTACAAATTTCTTTAGGTATTTTAAACAAATTAATGGCAAAACACCAGCAGAATATCAAAAATTATACGCCGACGAAGATTTTATTCATACACAACAGGATTAAGTGGGGTATTAACTACTTCTCCAATTTTTGCTCCCGGACACCAAGCATCCCAATCGGCTTGTTGATTGTCATTTTTAGGTGCTTGTAGTTTTATCTCTTTGTCTATATAAATCATGGTCATCACCTTTCTCATTTCTGAAGATAAATTCGGACCTGCTCTATGGTATAACCAGCCTAAATGGAAACTAACTTCACCTAAATCGAATGCTTCTATCACATGTTCATACCCAGTATCTGCTAATTTTTTTTCTAAAAAAGCTTCGCTTTCATCACTAATTTTTTTATCTCTTCCCTCACTTAGTTGAAAACTTTCTGCACAGAACTCTAATGGCCCTAGCGTTAATGGAGTTGCTTGTAGTGGAATCCATGCAGTTACTGTTCTGTCATTACTTAGTGGCCAATAATATTGGTCTGCATGCCAAGGTGTATGTCCTCCGCTAGGTTCTTTATACAAAGCTTGGTCGTGATAAATTCTTACACCAGATACATTTAATAATTCGGTTGCAATTCTAGCCAGCCTTTTGCCCATTACGATTTCTTTTACCACTTCAGAATTGCACCAAAGATTCATTATTTGTAAAAATGCCTTACCATATGTATCTCTATCCTTCATGGCCAAGTGCTGTTTGTTAAGACGACTCACTTCTTTTGAAATTTCAGTATCCATAAAATCAAGCACTTCCTTAGAAAACACCTGCTTTATTTTAATGAAACCATTTTTAGCAAAGAAGGCTTTTTGTTGTGGCGTTAAAACAAAAGGTTCATTCAGTTCGGCTAAGATATTAGATGGAATTGTTTGCATGAGTAACTAATATTTTGGTTATTTAAAAATAATATAAATTAGGAACATAATAATAGCTACTGCAAACCATATCAATGTAATGGAAGTTGCTGTTTTAGTATTAGCAATATTATGCGCTTCCATAGTTTTGTTTATTGTAAAACTTCTTTGGAAAATTCAACTAGTGAACTAAGTTTGGGATAGAGTCCATGACCGTATTGTTGGGGCGCTTGTGCAAATCCATTACAAAATTGAATAGGTTGCTCTATCATATCATTGGTTTGTAAATACGAAAATTCCATTCTATTTACTTGATTAAATGCTAAGGCAAGATGTGCATTTACTTCAAACATTGAATTTCCTAAATACACTTGAATATTATATTCATCTGCCAACTTAATACATTTTAATGCATAATCGATATCCTTTCCTGTTCTAATGCCATTCAATCCTCCCATATCTACCATCTTCCTCAAGTCATCATAGTTGTTAATATAATCATGCCCAATAATTGGGATAGGGCTTCTTTGGGTAAGTTCTTTAAGCC
>JBAXPJ010000049.1:0-22142 GCA_037132335.1 Sediminibacterium sp.
TTAAAATTTTAGATGTTATTAAGTCGTAAATAAATAATGGGATTGCGGTTAAGCAGAGAAGTGATAATAAAATTAATTCTAGCATTTTTATTTTTTTTAATCTTTTGATTCTTCAATTAAACACATTGTTAGGTCATAGGCTGTATAGGCTAATCCAACCCATCCAATAATTCTTCCATAAATGCTTATTGTAAGTGTTACTAACCCTTTTATTGTCATTGTAGTAGCTCCTTTTACTATTAAACTAAATCCAGCGCCAAGTCCAAAAGCATCAGATATGCATTTAGTTATTTCTGTCCTTTCAAGTTCTGGAGTTGTAGTTAAGTTAACTTTATTTACAATTGGCCCGTTGTTTTCTATACGCCATTTTTCTGTATCATACAATATAATACCTGCTACTATTAATTTTTTCTCGTCATTATCTAACATGTTTTCAATGTTTTCAAATAATTCAAAAGATTTAAGAAGCTTTTTTGTTTGAGAAATCAAAGGAAGCATTTTTTGATGTGCTAAATCTTCATTTAAAAATTGTTTTATAAGGCTTTTGTTGTTTTTTATTTCTGGTGATATATCGCCAATCGAAGTAGTAAGGTTATTTAGTGTTTCTCTGAAGTTTTTTAATTCAGTATTTTGATCATATACTTCATTTTTTATCTCTTTATTACAACTTAACATACCCGTCAATAAAAAAATTAAAATCCATATTTTATTCTTTCTCATCTCTAATTATTTTTAATTCCCTCCCCTGTCTAACACCATGGTTCGGATGTTCGGCGGTTTTATTGTCTTGCTGTTACTGCAAGGCCTCCAGTTTTAAGTTGTTAGCTCCTGGTCTGTATTTGCGTCACCAAATTTGCTTTCGTGCAAATAGTCGTCCTTTTTATTTTTGCCTGTGGCCAACAGTCATGGTAAAAATCTGGGACTAAAATCCAATGCTTTTGCAACGCGTTTTGTTGTAAGCGGGAATAAAACTAGTATGAAAATAATTAGAGAAAGAACCCTAAAGATGGGGTAAAACACGGTATTTTTTGCAGGTGCAATTCATAGAGAATCTAGAGAGTTATTAGTAAGGTGCAATTGAGGCAAATGAAAACAATTCTCAACCCAACAACCCCAATTAACCCAAATCCAATCCCTCTAAATTAAAATCTTTTGGATACTTGCCTTTAATGTGTCGGTAGAAATCTTTAATGGTGTTGGCATCTGTAATAGGGTTGCCTGTCATGTATATCAGGGGGCCAAAGCCGGCTGTTTTTTTCTCGTAGTCTAAATAGCCCAATAGCACGGGTACTTTGGCATTTAAGGCTACATGGTAGAATCCGGTTTTCCATTTAGTAACCCAGCTTCTAGTTCCTTCGGCCGGTATAAGCAACATTAGGTCTTCGTTTTGTTCAAACAGGGTTACTATATCGTCTACCAGTTTTGTTTTTTTATTGCGCTTAACTGCTATGCCGCCAATGCTTTCTAATATTAACTTAAATGGCCACCAGAACAATTCTTTTTTTGCTAAAAAACGTAAGGGAGTTTTTAGTTGATAGAATGCGGCAAGTGCATACACAAAATCCCAATTGGTGGTATGTGGTGCTGCTATAATAACGGCTCTTTTTAAACCCTCTGGGAGTGGACCTTCTATCTTCCAGCCATTTAGCTTAAACAACCAAACAAACAATTGGCGCATCTGAGAATTTTAAAACAAATAGAAATACTAGAACAAACCAAAAAGGGTTCCGTCTACTTTGCTAATGATTTGTCCGAAGTCTTCTTCGTTTTCTGCAAACTTATTTTTATCGCAATCGATAATTAATAAAGGGCCTTCTTTGTATCCGTCTATCCAACGGTTATAGTGTTCGTTGAGTCTTTTTAAATAATCTAAACGAATATTTTCTTCGTACTCTCTACCTCTTTTTTGTATTTGTGATACCAAAGTTGGTACAGAACATTTTAAATAAATTAATAAGTCTGGCGGCTGTACCATTGTTTTCAATGTTTGAAAAAATTGGTAGTAGTTGTCGAAATCGCGTTTGCTCATTAAGCCCATCTCGTGCAAGTTTGGCGCAAAAATATTTGCGTCTTCGTGGATGGTTCTATCTTGAATGACGGTTTCTGTTCCGTGTTGAATTTCTAATAATTGTGCTAGTCTACTATTTAAAAAATACACTTGTAAATTGAAACTCCAGCGTGGCATGTCTTCATAAAAATCCATTAAATACGGATTATGGTCTACATCTTCGAACTGAGGTATCCAACGATAATGCTTGCTTAACATTTCGGTTAAAGTGGTTTTGCCGGCGCCGATATTGCCTGCAACTGCTACGTGCTTGGGTTTCTTTGGTTTTGCCATAACTATAGGTATGCTAAATAGAGATAAGTGAACGAACTTAATGAAAAGTTTTTATTCAACACAGATTATTAGAAATAACTAGCTTTCATTCATGCCAATAGCCGATCGAACAAGCTTTAGCGTTTCACTGGCGCTGGCCCTTGCTTTCTCTGCTCCTTGGCGGGTTATTTTGTGTAATAAGTCTTTATTTTCTTGAATATCTGCTGCTTTTGCCCTAATTGGTTTAATGAATTCTATCATATCGGCAGCCAACTGCTTCTTCATATCGCCATAACGGATAATGCAGTTGCCTTCGCTACTTGCATTAAAATCGTCTTCGAATTTGCCTACCACATCTGCGCCACTAACCAATCGCATCAATGTAAAAAGGTTTTCTATATAGTCTGGTTTAGCCGAATTTGGCGTGCTAGGACCCTGGTCTGTTTTGGCTTTCATGATTTTTTTGCCAATCAATTCGTCGGTATCGGCAAGGTAAAGCGTATTCATTTGGTTCTCGCTCTTGCTCATTTTGCCGTTACCATCTAGGCTGAGAATTTTTACAAGTTCGCCTCCGTAATTAAAAGCCTGAGGTAGCGGTAACACATCGCCATAGCGATGATTAAAGCGATCGGCAAAATTGCGGGCCATTTCTAGGTGCTGTTCTTGGTCTTTTCCTACGGGAACTTTTACTGCTCGATGTATTAAAATGTCGGCAGCCATTAAAACCGGGTAGGTTAATAGTCCTGCATTTACATTATCGGGATTTAAACGTACTTTTTCTTTAAATGTGGTGGTCTTTTCAAGTTCTCCTTTGTAGGCCATTGTATTTAAGTACAAATAAAGCTCTGCAATTTCAGGTACATCACTTTGAACATATAAAGCCACTTTTTCGGGATCGAGTCCACAGGCAATATTCTCTGCAACAACCCTGTTTACGCTGTTTCGCAGCTCTTTGGTATCGGGATGGGTGGTTAAACTATGCCAGTTTGCTACAAAAAAATAGCAGTTATATTCATCCTGCATCCGCACATAATTGCGCATTGCACCGAAATAGTTTCCTAGGTGCAGAAAGCCTGTTGGCCTAATTCCACTTAATACAACCTCTTTTGCCATGGCGCGAAGATAAGCAATGCAGTTAAGTTTATTGCATGGTCTGAACACTGCTTTGTAGTAACATTGCATAATCATTTAAAAGCACCCATATCAGCCAAAATAATTACATATTACAATCGCCCATTGAATACTTAAAAGGAGTAGGGCCTTTGCGTGCCGATATGCTCAAAAAAGAATTAGAGATTTTTACCTTTGCCGACCTCTTAAACCATTATCCCAACAGGCATATAGACAAAACTCAAATTAACAAAATCAGTGATATTGGGGTAAATACCGATTTTATTCAGGTGGCAGGTACGCTATTGTTTTTTGAAATAATTGGCGAAAAAAGGTCGAAACGATTGGTGGCTCAAATAAAAGACGCTTCTGGCATTTTAGAATTAACCTGGTTTCAGGGAATTACTTGGGTACAGAAAAATTTAATTGTAGGAAGTAAATACCTGGTTTTTGGAAAAACCGGTTTTTTTGGTGGCAAACCCCAAATTGTTCATCCAGAAATTGAACCTTTTGTTCCGGCCAAAGCAGATGGCAGATCTTTTTTAGAACCGGTGTATCCTTGTACCGAAAAATTAAAAGCAAGGGGGTTGAATGGCCGACAAATTGGAAAGTTAACTTATGCCCTGATTTCTATTTTGCATCCCGATGAATTGGTTGAAAATATTCCGGAAAGTATTTGTAAACAATATGGTTTGATGGAACGCTACGAAGCGAATTGTCAAATTCATTTTCCTACTTCTGCAGCATCTTATGATAAAGCAATTGAACGCTTAAAGTTCGAAGAATTTTTTATTGCACAAGTGCGATTACAATTAACCAGACTGCAACGTTATAGAGTGAGCAGGGCAGTTGTGTTTGAAAAAGTTGGAGATATTTTTAATACATTTTATTCAAAATATTTACCCTTTAATTTAACTGGTGCACAAAAAAGAGTAATTAAAGAAATTAGAAATGATACGGCACGTGGGCATCAAATGAATCGTTTATTGCAAGGCGATGTGGGTAGTGGCAAAACGATTGTAGCATTGTTAAGTATGTTATTGGCTGCCGATAATGGATATCAAAGTTGTTTGATGGCACCTACTGAAATATTGGCCCAGCAACACTTTCAAGGCTTGGGCGAATTGTTAAAAGAAATGCCTGTTGAAATTGCATTACTTACAGGAAGCACCAAAACAAAAGAGCGCAAAAGAATTTTACAAGGTTTGTTAGATGATACGATTCATTTTGTAGTTGGCACACACGCTATTATTGAAGACATAGTACAATTTAAAAATTTGGGTTTAGCAATTATAGATGAGCAACATCGTTTTGGTGTTGCGCAGCGTGCCAAACTTTGGGCCAAAGCAACACTACCTCCGCATGTTTTGGTAATGACGGCCACTCCAATTCCAAGAACATTGGCCATGACTGCTTATGGCGATTTAGACTATAGTATTATGGATGAATTGCCGCCAGGTAGAATTCCTATTACAACAGTACATCGCTACGAAACTGCTAGGGCTAGTGTAATGGATTTTGTAAAAACAGAAATTACCAAAGGCAGGCAAGCGTATTTTGTGTATCCCTTAATTGAAGAAAGCGAAACACTGAGTTACGAAGATTTAATGCAAGGGTATGAGCAAGTAAAAAGCTTTTTTCCAGAACCTGCTTATAGAATTAGTATGGTGCACGGACGTCAACCGAATGAACAGAAGGATACCAATATGCAACGGTTTATAAGTGGCGACACACAAATTTTGGTGGGCACTACCGTAATTGAAGTTGGGGTGAATGTGCCGAACGCTTCGGTGATGGTAATTGAAAGTGCCGAAAAATTTGGTTTATCGCAGTTGCACCAGCTTCGAGGTAGGGTAGGAAGGGGCACCGAAAAAAGTTTTTGCATTTTATTAACTAGTGCCCGAGTAGGCAAAGAGGCCAAGGAACGTATCAATATAATGTGCGCTACCAATGATGGGTTTAAAATTGCAGAGAAAGACCTTGAAATCCGCGGTCCGGGCAGCATTGAGGGTACTAGACAAAGTGGGGCACTCAATTTTAAACTGGCTAGTATTGTGAATGATAGAGAGGTCTTAGAAAAAGCAAGAGCAGCTGCAGAAGTATTGTGCGAAGAAGATCAGGAGCTAAATATGGCAAAGAATTTGCAATTGAAAAATTACCTTCAACAGCAGAAAGGGAAAAATGGCTGGAGTAAAATATCGTAACTTATAATTAAATAATCAAATTGAGCGCTGTAACTAAAATAGGATTCATTTTTTTGTTGTCATTTTTTTGCCAGCAAGTTACGGCACAAGCATACCTTGAGTTTGTTGAAAACAAAGGTCAGTGGGAAAAACAATTAAGTTATAAAGGTGATTTAACAACAGGGGCATTTGCCTTAAAAAAAGATGGTGGCTATAGAATGCTATTGTATGATGTGGCCGAAATAAATGCGCTAAGTGTTCACCAAACACATGACCAAATAGTTGATAATAAAGATGGCCATGATGGAAAACAAAATATTTCTCGTGCAACAATTTTAGGAGAATCCAATACCATGCATTCGCATTTATACGATGTAAGTTTTTTAAATGCCAATCCTGCACCTATTGCTGTTCCTGATAAAGCGCTACCGAGTTATAATAATTATTTTATTGGCAATGACCCAAGTAAATGGGTATCAAATTGTCAGTTGTATGCAGCCATTACTTATAAAGATTTGTATAAAAATATTGATGTTAGATACTATTCAGAAAATGGCAAATTAAAATACGATTTTATTGTACACCCTGGTGGTGACGTTAATCAAATTGCTTTGTATTTTTCTGGCACCGATGGATTAAGTATTAAAGACCAAAATCTATTAATAAAAACATCGGTTCAAGAAGTGAAAGAGTTGGCGCCGTATAGTTATCAATTAAATAATGCAGGGAAAAAAGAAATTTCTTGTAGTTATGAATTGAAAGGAAATATTGTTCGCTTTCATTTAAATCAACCCATTAATAACAATGAAATATTGGTAATTGATCCATTAATATTTTCTACCTATACAGGAAGTACAGCTAGTAACTGGGGATACACGGCAACCTATGATAGTAAAGGGAATTTTTACGCAGGTGGCATTGTATTTGGAAATGGTTTTCCTGCAAGTGTTGGCGCTTATAGCTCTAGTTTTAGTGGGCCTAATAATAATGGGTTTGATATTGCCATAATGAAGTTTAATGCTACTGGAACGAGTAGGGTTTATGCAACCTATCTTGGTGGATCAAATGGAAGCGAACAGCCGCATAGTTTGGTAGTGGATGCGGATAATAATTTAATCATTGCTGGACGTACTAGTTCAACAAATTATCCTGGCACTAAATATGGTGTTGGAGGTGGTGGTTGGGATATTGTATTAACTAAATTAAATAGTACGGGTTCGGCTTTAATAGGCTCAAGAATTATTGGTGGATCAGGAGAAGATGGCGTGAATATTAAGGATAAAGAAATTTGTAAATCAACAGCAAATAATCCTGGTTGTGCAGAATCAATTAACAGAAATTATGGCGACGATGCACGTAGTGAAGTGATTGTTGATGCAGCAGGAAATATCTACTTGTCTTCTTGTACACAATCTACCAATTTCCCTACCGACAATCCAGCCCAAGCAACTAATGGTGGTAGAAATGCAGTAACAGGTAGAGCACAGGATGCGGTAGTATTAAAATTCGATCCAACCCTTACGAATGCTTTATTCAGCACTTATTTGGGCGGCAAAGATGACGATGCGGCATTTGTACTAGCGTTGAATCCGTCGAACAATGATATTTATGTTGCAGGTGCTACTGTGAGTAGCGATTTTCCCGGAGACAAAACAGGTAGTATTGCACCCGGTTTTTTGGGCGGATCAAGTGATGGATTTGTAGCCATATTTGATAATAAAGGGGTGCTAAAAAAGTCAACTTATTTTGGTACAGTTGGCATTGATTTAATTTATGGTATTCAGTTCGATAAATTTTCTTTCCCCTATATTATGGGAACCACTACTGGTGATATTCCTGTAACGAATGCAGTGTTTAGTGTGAATGGTTCTAAACAATTTGTAACTAAACTTTCGCAAGATTTAAGTAGCATTATTTTCTCTACCAATTTTGGTACACCTTCTGCTATTCCTAATATTTCTCCCACTGCTTTTTTAATTGACAGGTGTGAAAATATTTATGTGTCCGGTTGGGGAGGGTTAGGTAACACATTTGGTAAAACACCACCCGATTATCCGAGTGCAGGAACCAAGGGTTTATTGGTAACACCTGATGCTGTTTTAAACAGTACAGATGGCAGTGATTTTTATTTTATTGTGCTCGAAAAAAATGCAAACAGTTTAAAATACGGTAGCTTTTTTGGACAGAATGGAGGCAATTACCCAGACCATGTAGATGGCGGTACCAGTAGGTTTGATAAGAATGGGATTATTTATCAAGCAGTATGCGCCAACTGTGGCGGTGGTGCAAGATTTCCAACATCGGCTGGAGTTTGGTCGCAAACAAATGGGGCATTAAATGCACAACAAGGGGGTTGTAATTTAGCTGCAATTAAAATTGCATTTAATTTGGCAGGAGTAGGTACAGATTTGGTTGCAACTATTAATGGACGTCCTCGCGATACTTCTGGCTGTGTACCTTTAAGGGTTGATTTCGAAGACTCATTGGCCATGGGTAAAATGTATGTTTGGCAGTTTAACGATGGCACAAAAAACGATACTACTTTTGCCCCTAAAAATTCGCATGTATTTACTGCTATTGGAACTTATAGGGTAAAATTAATTTCAATAGATTCTGCTAGTTGTAATATTGCCGATTCGTCTTACTTGAATTTGCGTGTTAGAAATGACGAAGCAATTATAGGATTTACGGCTACTAAATTACCGCCATGCGCTTCTTTAAGTTATCAGTTTACAAATACTTCTACGCCACCAGTTACTGGCACAGCCAAGCCATTTAAAGCGAATTCTTTTTTATGGATTTTTGGAGATGGTACTACACAATTAACAGGCACACAAACACTAGTTCATACTTTTTTAGCAGCCGGCACTTACGATGTGAAATTGGTTTTATTAGACACCAATTATTGTAATAAGTCGGATACTTTTACTTTGCAAATTAGAATTTCACCAAATGTTGCGGCAAGGTTTACTACTCCTGCTTTGGGCTGTTTGCCTTATACGGCACAGTTTACCAATACTTCATTAGCAGGTCAAGATTTTATTTGGAATTTTGGCGATGGATCTCCTTTAAATACACAAACAAGTCCTAGTCATTTGTATGCAAGTTTAGGATCTTATGTGGTTACGCTAATAGCTATTGATACCAATACTTGTAACAAAGTAGATACTACTAGGTTTACCATTACAGTTAGCCCTAAACCTATATCGACTTATATTTATTCGCCTCAACCAACAGAGCCTAATACCGCAGTTAGTTTTAGCAATAATTCATCGGGAGGTAATTTGTATAAATGGATTTTTGGCGATGGTGATTCAACTGTAACATCGGTAAAATCGGCTATCGTAAAACATATTTATCCAGCAACAGGAACTTACAATGCCTGTTTGGTAACTTATAATGCTGCTGGTTGTTCTGATACTGCTTGTCAAGCAATTGCTGTAACAATCAATCCTATTTTAGATGTTCCAAATGCTTTTTCTCCTAATGGAGATGGAAACAATGATGTTATTTATATTCATGGATTTGGTATTGAACAAATGACTTGGCGGATTTATGATAGATGGGGTAATTTAGTTTTTGCTTCTACTAGCCAAACAGAAGGTTGGAATGGTATGTTAAATGGAAAGCCATTAGCACAAGATGTATATCATTATACCTTACAAGTTGAATTTAGTACCAAAGAAAAGTTATTAAAAAAAGGAGATATCACATTGTTGAGGTGATAAAACATGAAGCAGTTATTTAAAATATTATTAAGCATTTTCTTTTCCATTGTAGTAATAACTGCAACAGGACAGGGGCTGCATTATTCGCAATATTATAATGCGCCTTTGTTGGTAAATCCTGCTAACACTGGATTTAATCCAGACTATGATTTTAGATTAGGTGGCAATATTAGAAATCAATTTGCAAACCTAGGAACGCCCTATAATACAATGGGTATTTGGGCTGATGCGCGTATTATGCAAGATCGTTTTGAAAATGGCTGGATTGGTATTGGGGGTGCAATTTTAAAAGATTTGGCTGGTGGTGCTGGAAGCCTTACTGCCACAGGAATTACAGGTTCCATAGCTTATCATCAAATGCTAGGGTATAATAGCTTATTGAGTGGTGGATTTAGTTTGGGATATGTTACTAAAACTATTGATGTATCTAAACTTCGTTTCGATAACCAATGGAACGGACAATTTTTTGATATTAGTATTCCCGCAAACGAACCCTTTGCATATAATCAAGTTGCTTATCTCGATTTACAAGTAGGAATGAACTACGCTTTTTTTGCATCGGACAATGCGTATTTTAATGCAGGTATCAGTATGATGCATGTGAATAGACCTAGAGAAAGTTTTTTTGATGCTAGCATTGCAAACAATCAATTAGATTATAGGTTTACTGCTTTTGCAAATGCCAATATTAAAATAGAAAATCTTTGGATTGTTAACCCTAATATTTATATAAGTAAAATGGGGCCTAGTTGGGAAACGGTATTTGGTTGCAATGCAAATCGTAACTTAAGTGGGGATGGTTATCAGCAATTAATTGTTGGAATGTATTACCGAAATAACGATGCATTAATTCCTATGATTGGCTACCAAGTGAACGACCTTAAATGCACTTTTAATTATGATGCAACCATTTCTTCACTAAGCAGTATCAATGGATCACGAGGGGCTTATGAAATGTCTATTATTAAATCGGGCATCTTTTCTAATTCCTCCAGTGGTATAAAATGCCCTACAGTTAAGTTTTAGCGCTTTATTTTCATTATTCTTTGGTTAAAATGGGCTTTCTGCAAATGCTTATTCATTTGTATGGATGTTAATTTTTATCTTGCAGCAAATCAACCGTTTTTTATGAAATATTTACCGTTGGATACCAAGCTTTTTATAGACAACAGAAAACGTTTTGTTGCCTCCATGCGCCCCAATAGTATTGCTATTTTTGTAAGCAATGACGAAATTCCTTCTAATGGAGATGCTTTGCATGCATTTAAGCAAAACACCGACCTGTATTGGTTAACAGGCGTTGAACAAGAAGATTCTATGGTGATTTTGTTTCCAAATTGCCCTGATCCAAAATATAAAGAAGTATTGGTATTGGTTCGTCCTAACGAATTAAAAGAAAAATGGGATGGCAAGCGTTTGCGTGCAAAAGAAGCCACTACTATTTCGGGTATTAAAACCATTGTTTGGCTCGACAGTATTGAGGCCTTGTTACAAACCTGGGTTCATTTAGCAGATATCATCTATTTAGACTCTAACGAAAACGATAGAAAAGCATCGTTAATTCAAACAAGGGAATACCGCTTTATTTCAGAAATGAAAGCGCGTTATCCTTTACACCAATACGATCGTGCCGCCAAAATAATGAAAGAGGTTCGTGGCATAAAATCAAAAGCAGAAGTAGAAGTACTGCAAAAAGCAATTGATATTACAGATAAAACTTTCCGACGCTTGCTTAAGTTTGTTAAGCCTGGCGTAATGGAGTATGAAATTGAAGCAGAAATATTTCATAGTTTTTTAAGCCAACGTTCAACGGGTCCGGCATATGGAAGTATTATAGCAAGTGGCGATAGGGCAAGAACTTTGCACTATGTTTCTAATAACCAAGAATGTAAAAATGGCGAATTAATATTAATGGATTTTGGTGCAGAGTACGGTGGATATTGTGCCGATTTAACACGTACCATTCCTGTGAATGGTAAATTTTCTGCGCGTCAAAAAGTGGTATACAATGCTTGTTTGCATTTACACAATTATGCCAAATCAATTTTAAAACCAGGTATTAGTATTGTAGATTATACCGAAAAAATTGGCAACGAAGCAACAAGCCAGTTTGTAAAAATTGGTTTAATTACTAAGGCCGATGTTAAGAATGAAGACAACGAAAATCGTGCGTACAGAAAATATTTATACCATGGCATTTCGCACCATTTAGGTGTTGATGTGCATGACCTAGGAACCAGAACAGCGCCTATTAAGGCAGGAATGGTTTTTACCATTGAGCCAGGTATTTATATTGAAGAAGAGCAAATGGGCGTAAGAATTGAAAACAATTTTTGGATCACCAAAAATGGCAATATTGATCTGATGAAAAATATTCCTATTACCATTGAAGAGATTGAACGTTTGATGAAAAAATCATAGAACCAATTACATGAAAAAACAGATTCCAAATCTTTTTACATTAGGCAATTTATTTTTTGGATGCATTGCCATTGTGTATATCATGCAGTCTGGTTTAGCGCTTTCTGTAGATGCTAGTGGCGAAAACTTAGTGGAGATACCTGAACGTATTTATATGGCAAGTATTTTTATTGGGATTGCTGCAGTAATAGATTTCTTTGATGGGTTTTTGGCACGCTTATTAAAAGTGCCTTCAGAAATGGGTAAGCAATTAGATTCATTGGCAGATGTGGTGAGTTTTGGAGTGGCGCCTGGTTTAATTATTTACCAATTTTTACGTTTGTCTTTTGCGCAACAATTAGGTGGGTTAGAAATTAATACATTGTTTTTATTGCCGGCTTTTGTTATGCCTTGTGCTGCGGCCTATCGATTGGCAAGATTTAATATTGATACCAATCAATCGTATGGATTTAAGGGTGTGCCAACTCCAGCAGCAGGACTTTGGATTGCATCGTTTCCCTTGGTGTATTGGTTTGCCAAAGATGTTTGGATAATTAATTTATTGCGTAGTTATTGGTTCTGGTATGCGGTTATTTTTATTGCCTCTTATTTGATGGTTTCTACCTTACCAATGATGGCTTTAAAATTTAAATCATTTTCGTTCAAAGCCTTGCTACCATTTATTATGCTAGCTATAATTACTATTGTTGGTGCCGTTGTTTTTGGATGGTTAGCGGTAACACTGAGTTTTATAGCTTATACAATTCTATCTTTGTACTATAAATAACTTAATTAAAGATTATATATGACTTATCATGTTCAGATTAAAGTAATGCCTTTAAAAGATTTATTAGACCCACAGGGTAAAGCAGTTTTAGGTGGTTTATCTAACCTAGGATTAACTACCATTGCCGATGTGCGTGTAGGTAAACACATTACTTTAGACATTGATGCTGAATCAGAAGCGGCGGCTAAACAAATTGCAACAGATGCTTGCCAAAAATTATTAGCCAATCCTGTGATGGAATTTTTTGAAATAGAAATGGTAAGCTAAGTGTTATACCTAGTTCCAACACCACTTGGTAATTTAAAAGACATTACACTGCGTGCATTGGAAGTATTGCAACAGGTAGATGTTATTTTGTGTGAGGATACGCGGACTTCTTCGAAACTGTTGAATCACTACCAGATTCACAAACCTTTATCGCCTTATCACCAACACAATGAGCACAAAATAGTGCCGCATATTGTAGACCAACTAAGGGCTGGCAAAACCATGGCATTAATTACCGATGCAGGTACACCAGGCATTTCAGACCCTGCTTTTTTATTGGTTAGAGAATGTATTAAATACGATGTGGTAGTAAATTGTTTGCCCGGTGCTGCTGCATTTGTGCCGGCACTTGTTAATAGTGGCATACCTACCAATCGATTTGTGTTTGAAGGGTTTTTGCCTATGAAAAAAGGCCGACAAACCATGCTCAAGCAACTCGCTACCGAAGAGCGCACCATAATTATTTACGAAAGCCCCATGCGATTAGTA
The DNA here is from genome assembly GCA_037132335.1 of Sediminibacterium sp. Lineage (GTDB taxonomy): Bacteria > Bacteroidota > Bacteroidia > Chitinophagales > Chitinophagaceae > Sediminibacterium. The sequence continues at coordinate 13,285 of JBAXPJ010000049.1, forward strand.
AAAACACTCGAAGAACTTGCCCAATATTTTGGGGCAGATAGAATTTGTTGTGTAAGCCGTGAACTCACCAAAATGTTTGAAGAGAACAAACGAGGCAGTTTAACCGAAGTAGCCGCCTACTTTAAAGAAAAATCGGTGAAAGGCGAAATTGTAGTGGTGATTGCAGGCAAGGAATAGTTCTATTCAAATATTTTTCCCTTTTCTTCTAGATATTTGCAGACATTTATACCCTAAACCAATTTTATGCGTCAATTAGCAATCGTATTACTATTTGTTATTGCAGTTTTTCAAGCAAATTCTTTGCAAGCCCAACCAGATCGTTGGCAGCAGCACATTAAATACAATATTAATGTAGCAATGGATGTTGTTTCTAACAAATTGAATGGTACAGAAAAAGTAGAGTACATTAATAATTCGCCAGATACTTTAAATAAAGTGTTTATCCATTTATACTGGAATGCGTTTCAGCCAAATAGTAGTATGGATGTTAGAAGCAGAGAGTTGGGTAAAATTTTATTAACCAATAGAAGGGGCGACCAAACACCAGATTGGGATGCACGTGTAAAGGATAGAATTAGTAAATTATCTCCTACCGAAATTGGCTATCAAAAAGTAAATAGCATTAAAATAAATGGTAAAGACCAACAATTAATAGAACACGAAACCATTTTAGAAGTAAAACTAGACAAAGCTATTTTACCAAAATCTAAAACCATATTAGACATTAATTTCGAAGCACAGGTTCCTGTACAAATTCGCCGCAGTGGTAGAGACAATGCAGAAGGGGTGCGTTATAGTATGAGTCAATGGTATCCGAAATTGGTAGAATACGATTACCAAGGTTGGAATGCCAATCCTTATATAGCAAGAGAATTTTATGGTGTGTGGGGCGATTATGATGTAAAAATTTCTATTGATAAAAACTATATGATTGCTGCAACAGGTGTATTGCAAAATGCCAATCAAATTGGATTTGGATTTGAAGGAGCCGGCGTTAAAGTTCCTGCAGCCACACAAAATAATTTAACCTGGAATTTTACAGGGTCTAATATCCACGATTTTGTTTGGGCTGCCGATCCAACCTTTAAGCACCTTTCTAAAAAATCGGCATCAGGGGTTATGTTACATGTGTTTTATAAACCAACCGATGCGCGCAATGATAGTGCTTGGGCCAATGTATTATGGGCTGCCGACAAAGTATTGCCTTTTATAGAAAAGCATTTTGGAAAATATCCTTACCCACAATATTCCTTTATTCAAGGTGGAGATGGTGGAATGGAATATGCAATGGCAACCTTACTTAAAGGACCAAGTTTGGGAACTGTTTTTCATGAGTGGATGCATACTTGGTACCAACAAATTATGGGAACCAACGAAAGCTTATTTCCTTGGATGGACGAAGGCTTTACCGATTATGCAACAGGTGAAGTGTCGGACGAGTATTATCAAAACTGGGCGCAGTTATCGCCACATACATCGGCTGGTGCAAAATCGGGCCTTGTGCGTATGAATGAAATAAATAAAACAAAATTGCCGCTACACCAATCAGGTAGTTTTGAAGGATATATTAGTTTGGCAAAATCTGGTTTTGAAGAACCATTGAGTACCCATTCAGACCATTACAATACCAATTTGGCTTATGGTGCTGCTTCATATTCTAAAGGAGCAACATTTATGGGTCAGTTAGGATATATTGTTGGAGATAGTATTCGTAATAAAATATTATTGAATTACTACGACCAATGGCATTTTAAACATCCTAATGCCAATGATTTTATTAGGGTGGCAGAAAAAACTTCTGGATTGGCATTACAGTGGTACAAAGAGTATTGGGTGAATAGCACCAAAACCATTGACTATGCTGTTGGTGATATTAGTACTAAAGACAATAAAACTTTTGTAACAATAAAAAGAATAGGCAAAATGCCAATGCCTGTAGAAGTATTGTTAACGTTTAAAGATGGCACTAAAGAATTGCATTATATGCCTTTAGATTTGATGTTTGGAGAAAAGCCAAATGAATCTGCTGTTAATAGAATAGTACACAAAGAATGGCATTGGACGCATCCAGAATATCAACTAGAAACAAGTAGGCCAATTCAAGATTTAAAATCCATTGAAATTGACCCATCTTATAGAATGGCGGATATTAATAAAACGAACAATAAATTGGTAATACCTGATTAAATTTTCAGGTATTATTCAATAAATATTTAAGATACAAATTGCATAAAATACCCTACTTATTTTATAGCGTTTGCTTACTCTTTGTAGGCCAAGTTGTTGCGCAAGGCAATAGGCAGCCTTTTGGTGTAAACCTTTGTGGCGCTGAGTTTGGCTTAAATCATTTGCCAGGAACTTTTGGTAAAGATTATATTTATCCCAACAATATTTGTATAGATTATTATGCCCAAAAAGGAATCAAGCTAATTAGTTTGCCCTTTAAGTGGGAGCGCATTCAGCCAGAATTAAATAAGCCTTTAAATACAGCAGAATTAAATAGGTTATTGCAGTTTATAGCTAACTGTAATAAAGATGGCATGCAAGTATTATTAACCCTGCAAAACTTTGGACGCTATAGTAAAAATGGTGTTGAATATGTGTTGGGTTCTGCACAAGTTTCTCGAAAAAATTTTCAAGATTTATGGTTGAGAATTGCAACAGTTTTAAAAGATAAAAAAAATATTTACGGCTACGATGTAATGAATGAGCCGCACGATATGTTGCCTAATTGTCCTTGGCATGTATTGGCGCAAGATGCCATTGATGCCATTAGAACTGTAGACGAAGTACCAGCTATATTTATTAATGGAAACTCCTATGCAAATAGCGAAAAATGGTACGAGTATAATGCAAGCCTGATAGATTTATTTGACCCATCCGATAAAATAATTTACGAAGCACATTGTTATTTTGATAAAGATTATTCGGGCAGGTATATTGCTACTTGTGGCGATGATTTTCGTGTATACGACGAGTGTGAAGCTACCGAATACACTGGCATAGACATGGTTCGGCCTTTTGTTGATTGGCTAGAGAAATACCATAAAAAAGGATTCATTGGCGAGTATGGAGTGCCTAATAAAGATGAAAGATGGTTGGTGGTTTTAGAAAACTTTTTAAACTTTTTGCGGCACAATAAAGTGAATGGCACTTATTGGGCAGGAGGTCCTTGGTGGCATGATTATAAATTATCGGTAGAGCCAAAAAATGGAAAGGACACACCGCAAATGAAAGTGTTAGAAAAATTTAAATACACCAACTAGTGGTTTAGTTTTTTCCAGCATGAATGATATACTTCTCTTGAAAATATTCTTCCGGGAAAATTTTATAAATCGGCATCATTTTAGGACGCAATCCGCTTTCAGAAATTTCTTGGTTAAGGTCTCCACCTTTTAAACAAATTAGTCCGTTTACTATATCGTGGTGGCTGCCTTTTCGAAGCAAGGGGTTGGCCCAGGTCCATAAATCTTTCAGTGGCGCAACCGCACGCGAAATTGCAAAATCAAATTTTCTATTTTTTATTTCTTCGGCCCTAGTATGTTGTGTGGTAATATTTTTAATGCCAGCACCTTCGCAAACAGCTTCTACAACTTTTAGTTTTTTAGCAATACTATCTACCAAATGAAATTCGGTATTTGGAAAAAAAATAGCCAAAGGAACACCCGGAAAACCGCCACCACAGCCAATATCAATTATTTGACAACCGGGTTTAAATTCTACTAGTGCTGCAATACTTAAAGAATGCAATACATGGTGCAAATAAATGCTGTCGATGTCTTTGCGAGACACTACATTTATTTTTGCGTTCCATTCGGTGTATAAAGCTTCTAATGCCGCAAATTGCGCTATTTGTGCTTCGGTAAAATCGCTGAAATATTTCAGGATTAATCCCAGTTTTTGCGGGGTGCTTTCCATATAGCGGGTAGTGTGAAAATGTAAAAAAAGAACATCCAAATATCCAGAAAAATAAACCAAGGCCATAAGTCGGCTTCGTTTAATTTTTTCATGGCTTTAAAGTAAACAATGGATTGAATGAATAAACGAACCCCGAAAACAGCGAGTGCCATCCACCAATTAAAAAATATCATAGATACTGCTAGTAATGGATAAATTAAAAACAAACTAAACGAATACCATCCTAATAAAAATTTATGGCCTCCTTTGTAATAACGAGCGGTAGAAAAATGGCGGTATTTTTGAGACATCCATTCGTTCCAAGTACGTTTAGGATCGCTAAGTGTATGTGCACTATGGTCAATAACAATAGTAGTGTTTTTTGAATTGGCTACTTGGTTAATAAATAAATCATCGTCGCCACTTGGTATTTGATTGATAGAAGAAAATCCTTTGTTACGCAAGAATACCTCTTTTTTATAACTCAGGTTTCTACCAACACCCATATAAGGTTTGCCTGCTAATGCATAAGATAAATATTGTAAGGCAGTATGAAAGGTTTCGAATCGAATGAGTTTATTGAGGATGCCTGGTTTTTTATGGTAAGCGCCATAGCCCAAAACAATTTCGGTATTGTCTTGGTATGCGTCTTGCATTTTTTGAATCCAAAATTCAGAAGCAGGTACACAGTCGGCATCGGTTAATAATACAATCTCATATTTGGCACTGCGAATACCCATTGACAAAGGGAATTTTTTTCCGGTAATCATTTTGGCTTCTTGCGTAAGTTCTATATGATTAATGGCTTTGAATGTTTTTTTAAATTCATCAATTAAGTAACGGCTTTCATCGGTTGAATTATCGTTAACCAATACTACTTCGTGCGAACTTTTGTATTGTTGAATTAAAATTCCTGGAAGGTTTTTCATTAAATTATTGGCTTCGTCGCGCGCACAAATCACCACAGAAACTGGATGCTCCATAGAATCTGGGGTAGGAGGCATGCCTTTAAAAAATGCCAAACGTCTAAAAAAGAAAAGATAATAAAGAACCTGAATGGCTATTACAGTGCAGAAACAATAAAATACAATTGCCCACAATATCGACGGTATCATCATTTGGCAAAAATAGCAGATATAGGGCCTGATAGTGTACGCTTTGTGTGTATGTGGAAAAAAGATGACATTTGCAAAATGGCGGCACTAGCATTTAATATTGAGTCTGAATCTGGAAAAGCCCGTGCGGGTACTATTCAAACCGATCACGGAACCATACAAACACCCATTTTTATGCCAGTTGGCACGGTTGGAAGCGTTAAAGCGGTTACGCAACAGCAATTAAAATTAGACGTACAAGCCCAAATTATTCTTGGGAATACTTATCATTTGTATTTAAGACCAGGAACCGAAGTGCTTGAAGCTGCAGGTGGCTTGCATAAATTCATGGGATGGGATCGACCAATATTAACCGATAGTGGCGGCTACCAAGTATTTTCATTAGCAGCAAATAGAAAAATTAAAGAAGAAGGGGTGATTTTTCAATCGCATATAGATGGGAGTAAACATTTGTTTTCGCCAGAATCTGTGATGGATATACAGCGAAGTATAGGAGCCGATATTATAATGGCTTTTGATGAATGTCCGCCTTATCCTTCAGACCATAATTATGCCAAAAAAAGTATGGAATTAACCCATAGATGGTTAACCCGTTGTTTTGATCGATTGGCTGAAACACCTGATAAATATGGCTATACACAGAATTTATTTCCAATAGTTCAGGGAAGTACGTTTAAAGATTTAAGAACGGCTTCTTGCGAATTTATTGCCTCTAAAAATGCTGCAGGAAATGCAATTGGCGGATTAAGTGTAGGAGAGCCTATTGAAATGATGTATGAATTTACCGATTTGTGTTGTAGTATTTTACCCGCCAACAAACCGCGTTATTTAATGGGTGTAGGCACTCCATGGAACTTATTGGAATGCATTGATTTGGGGATTGATATGTTTGATTGTGTAATGCCTACTAGAAATGGACGAAACGGCATGCTCTTTACCACGCAAGGCGTAATTAATATTCGTAATAAAAAATGGGAGAAAGATTTTTCGCCAATTGATATAGGATTGCCATCGGAACCAAGCCAATACTATTCTAAAGCCTATATGCGCCATCTATTTGTTGCTGGCGAAATTTTAGGTTTACAACTAGCCAGCATTCATAACCTAAGTTTTTATTTGTGGTTAGTTGGAGAGGCGCGCAAACACATCCTACAAAATACTTTTACGGCTTTTAAACAGCAAATGCTGCCTATTTTACAACAGCGTTTATAATGAAATGGCCTTTATCTTTGTTAGGTAACACATGAAAAAAATAGACTGGTACATACTTAAGAAATTCTTAACCACGTTTTTCTTTGCCATATTCCTTTTTGCCGTTATTGCGGTAGTTGTGGATGTGAGTGAAAAGACCGATGATTTTGTAAAATCTAATTTAGGATTTACAAGAATTATTACGCAGTATTATGCTGGTTTTATTCCCCATATAATAGCCTTGTTGTTTCCTTTATTTGTATTTATTGGCGTAATATTTTTCACATCAAAAATGGCCGGTCAAAGTGAAATTATTGCCATTCTTGCTAGTGGTACTAGTTATGCTAGATGGCTGCGTCCTTATTGGATTGGTGGCGTATTTCTTGCAATTATTCTTTGGTTTTCTAACCAATATATTGTGCCCAAAGCCGAGCAAATAAGGGGTGGATTTGAAGCCAAGTATATTGATGCCAATTCTTCGTACAACGCCTTGCTACAAAAGAATAACAATATTTATTTGCGCATTGATTCCTTTACGTATGCGGGCATTTTTAACTACGATACTTTATCGAAAAGGGGCGGTCCTTTTTTTATGTATAAGCTAAAGGGCAACACCATTGTAGAGAATCTACGTTCAGATGAAATACTTTGGGATAGCACCAAAAAATGGAAGGTTACAGGTGTTATTGACAGAAAGTTAGATGGCATTAAAGAAACCATGCGCTTAGATTCTAATCAGCACATGAATTTTAGTTTTAAACCAATGGATTTAAACAGAGATAAATACACCAAGGATAAACTCACTACGCCAGAATTAAACCGGTTTATTAAGCTCGAAGAAATGCGCGGATCGGAGGGTTTAAATGAATTAAAAATTGAGCGATATAGAAGAGATGCCACTTGTGTAACCGTTATATTACTCACATTAATTGGGGCCATTGTAGCAGGAAAAAGGGTTAGAGGAGGCAGTGGGGTACACTTAGCAGTAGGGTTTGTAATTGCAGCATTATTTATAGTGATTAATCAGTTCTCTACCATATTTTCAACCAAGGGGAATCTTAATCCTTTGTTAGCGGCTTGGATACCCAATGCTATTTTTTTAATAGTAACCATTGTTTTATACAGAAAGGCGCCTAAATAAAGCCACTAATTAAATATTGCTTAATTGCTAAATCATTTGTTAAGCAAGGCAAGTTTGATTACCTTTAACGGCCTTTATTAAGGCTTGTTTTATAAATCACAGACCTCATGGAAGTTATTAAAGAACGGTTCAGACAAAAAGCAGAACTAGCAAGCAAAGAAATTAAAGATTTGCTTAAAGAGCACGGAAATAGAAAGATTGGTGAAGTAACACTCGCACAGGCTTATCAGGGAATGCGAGGCATTACTGGGCTAGTAACTGAAACCAGTTTGTTAGATGCACAAGAAGGAATTCGTTTTCGCGGATATACCATTCCAGAATTACAAGTATCATTACCCAAAGCGCCAGGTGGAGACGAACCTTTACCAGAGGGCTTATTCTATTTAATGTTAGTAGGTGAATTACCTACCAAAGAAGATACCGAATTAATTACCAGCCTATGGCAACGTAGAAGTCATGTACCTAATTATGTATTTGCAACCATCGATGCATTGCCAATTAGCGCGCATCCAATGACCATGTTTGTTACAGGCGTAATGGCTTTGCAAACAGAAAGTAATTTTGCAAAAGAGTATTCTAAAGGGTTAAATAAAAAAGATTATTGGAGTTTTGTGTACGACGATGCAATGGATTTAATTGCACGCCTACCAAGAATTGCAGCCTATATCTATCGCAGAAAATATAGAAATAACGAACATATTCAACCCAACGGTTTATTGGATTGGGGTGGAAATTTAGCCCATATGATGGGTTTTGAAGACCAAAGCTTTAAAGAATTGATGCGTTTGTACATGACCATTCATGCCGACCACGAAGGTGGAAACGTATCTGCACATACCACACATTTAGTTGGGTCTGCATTGAGTGATCCTTTTTTAAGTTATGCGGCAGGAATGAATGGATTAGCGGGTCCTTTACACGGATTGGCTAACCAAGAAGTGATTAAGTGGATTTATGAAATGCAAGCATCATTAGGAACGCAAGAACCAACTAAAGAACAAATTGCCGACTATGTGCAACAAACACTAGCTGCAGGTAAAGTTGTTCCAGGATATGGTCATGCAGTGCTTCGTAAAACTGATCCACGCTTTACTGCACAAATGGAATTTGGTAAAAAACATATGGCAGATGACCCAATGGTTAAAACTGTTTGGAATATCTACGAAACCGTTCCACCAATTTTACAATCATTAGGCAAGGTTAAAAATCCATGGCCAAATGTAGATGCACATAGTGGTGCACTACTGGTTCACTATGGTTTAGTTGAATACGAATTCTATACTGTTTTATTTGCCGTTAGTAGGGCACTTGGTGTACTAGCAAGTCTTTGCTGGGATCGTGCATTGAGTTTGCCACTAGAACGTCCTAAATCGGTTACTACCGCAGCTGTTAAGTTATGGCTTGAAGGGAAGGAAGAAATTTGGGAGTAGTGATTTTCAACAACTACATTTGCAACTCCTTGGGGGGTTAGCTCAGTTGGCTAGAGCGCTTGCATGGCATGCAAGAGGTCGTCG
>JBAXPJ010000050.1:0-21243 GCA_037132335.1 Sediminibacterium sp.
TTTAACAATTCACCAAAAAAACGACCTAAACCAGTGTGCAATTGAATTATTAACGATGGCTAATAATTAGTTTTATCCATCTAAATAATTCTATAAATACAATAATTGTACATCGAAATATGCCTAAGGTTTTTTTAATTGATGATGACCACATAGTAATTTACTTAACCAAACTTACCATTAATGAAACTTTGCCAAACTTAGAAGTTGTTTCATTCGAATATGCGCTCAATGCTTTAATTAAACTCAAAGAATTAGCAGATACAAAGCAAGATTTTCCTGAATTTATATTACTAGATACCAATATGCCAATGGTTGATGGTTGGGAGTTTTTGGCAGATTATGAAAAATTTCCAATTGCTGTTCGTTCTAAGTGCAAATTAATGATGTACTCATCTTCAATTGACCTAAATGAAGTATCCAAATCAAAGTCTTATACCTGTGTTGCTGGTTATGTTTCTAAGCCAATTTCAAAAGAAGTATTGGCTGAATTATTCTTACAATAATATTTAAAATTATACCTGTCCGGGGGGGCTAAGTATCGCGCTTACACTTTGCTTGCGTTATTGGAAAGTGTATTTTTTTCATTGCCATTATATAAAAAAATATGGGATGACAGGTTTACTGCCACCCCATACAATGTAGTTGGTAATAATTATTTGTTTTTAACCGAAATTGGCAATGATGGATTTGCCGCCCAATTAATCAAATTACTAGCAATAGTATATAAGTAATGGTAGATGGCTAAACTAATGTACATGCCTATCAATCCTAAGGCTACATTAACATAGTTTCCTACAACACCTAATAAATCTTGTGAGCTCCAAACAAAATCGCCATTAAACTGGCTTGCAGCTGCCATACGATATCCTGTGATGGATTGTAAGCCTTCTGCAACTGATTTTAATCCTACAGCATTTAACAAGGTAGAAAAGGTTTCAGCAGGGAAAGTAAATACAGGTACCAATGGTTTTAATAAATCAAGATCTCCACCTGTACTAAATAGATTGTGGTCTGTTAAAAAAGATAGGGTACTTGCAAATGCTGCAAATAGGCCTGCAATGGCTAAAACTTCTCCTACAATACGAATATTTGTTTTCACAAAATCGTTGAATACAAAAGAAATCATTCCATTATGTGTGCCACCTAATGTTTCGCCCCTCGACTTAATTACTTGCGCAATTGGAAAAGCAGAATACATTAATAATACTAGCGTAATAACGCTGCCAGCTTTTTCTATTAAGCTATGCGCGTCTGTTAAATAAGCAATACCTGCTCTTAACAAACTAATTTCCATTACTACTAGTGTAACCAAAGCCAGAAGCTGATAAATCGTCTTAACATAACATCGAACCCCATGTTCTCCATCGAAGTTTTCAACTGCAGAATTTACTTTTGCATTCAACACTTTTTGGTTAACAAAATTTGGGATTTCGAGTAACTGATTAAAAATTTTTTTCATATGGTTTTGTTTTTGTGTAATAAAAGTTAATGTCTTTGTTTAACATTTTTCTATTTTTCATCAATTATTTATACACAAAACAAGTAATTTACATATGTATTTTCTTTAATATTTCACTTCAATTTAAAATCAATTGCTTCATCTCTGTTGCAGGTAATTACGCCATTGTTTAAGTGTAATTCTGCAACTTGTATTACGCTTCTTTTGTCATTAAAACTGTTTTTGGGGGCTGGTGTATCTTTTCGTCGGCCGGGATGCGTAAAATAGTAAACAAAGGCTCTATTGCCATTTATTACTACGTCGGAGTGACCGCCCATTGCTTGATCGTCATTGCCTATGCCTGGTAATTCTAAAATTCTTTCTGCTTGTTTTTTCCAAGTAATTAAATCGTCTGAAGTATAAACGTCCATTCCTTTCCAACAATCTACAATCATAAAGTATTGCTGCTTCCATTTAAACACTTTGGGGCCTTCTCCTCTGCCAATTGTTTTGTCTTTGCCTTTGTCTTGCCAAGTATACAAATCTTTGCTATCGGCATAATACATGGTTTTACCTACGGCGCCATTATTGTACCACATCCGCCAAGTTCCATCTGGTAATTGCAACACATTTGGGTCAATCACTTTATTAGAAGATAATGGAAGGGTAGATTGATACTGCCAATTCATTAAATTTTTACTGGTTAAATGAATGATATATGCAGGATGATTCCAGTGCGTAAATGTGCCAGGAATATAGGATAGATACATATGGTAAATGCCTTTGTTGGCAATAATTTCAGGTGCCCAAAAAGTATAGCCGCTATCTGGTCTATAATTGATATTAGCGGTGTCTTTGTATTTCCAATGCACCCCATCTTTTGATTCAGCAATGCCAATTAAGGAACCATGTACCCACGATACAGTCGAGTCTTGGATAGTTGCGCGGCGATTGGTATAAAACATCCACCATGCTTTTTTTTCTTTGTTAAAAATAATTACTGGATCTGCGGCGCCATGATAAATGGGGTCGTCAAAAACGGGTTTTGGTATAGATGTTTTTTGTGCTGAGGCCGTATTTATTAGCAGTACATAAATTAATATACTACAGAGTTTTGAATAATATTTTAAACACATTGCGTAAGAATTTTTATTAGATGAATTAAGATAGGCAAAAAAAAACACACATCTTAATGATGCGTGCTTTTTTAATAGGGGGTATGATTTGTTTTTATTTCAATTTAAAAGGAAGATACCAATTGTTTTTGTCCATCAATTTTGCTCTTACTGCAGCTGCATTAGGAACGCCATCTTTTAATAGTTTAGCATATACTTTATCTGCTATAAAACTTGGGTCATTTCTTCTTAACGCAACACGTAATAAATCGGGCCAGCGTGTTCCTTCAAATCCATTTTCTAATCCTGTTTCGTTAATTAAATTTGCTTCAATTTGATTTAAACTATCTGTTGCGGGAACTGCTTGGTCTACTAAATTGGCTCTTGAACGAATGCCAATATTTCTATACCAATCACTACGATAGTATGGTACACCAGCACTTCCGCTATTTCTTGCATCGAAATTAAATGGATAAGAATCGTTTAAAGTATTGTGGTAAAGCGTTACATCACTTGTTGGAGCAGGATATGCACCTGCAATACCAGAGTTTAATAAACCCCATGCTAAGCGATATCTTCCAACCCTGTTTGCTGCTTCTGCAAAACGCATATGCAATTGTGTTTGACGAAACAAAAACCATTTGCTGTCTTTTTGTAAAACGTTTAATGGAAGGTTGGTATTGTTATTGATATAGTTGTATAAAAACTTCATAACAACCGGTTGTCCATTAATATTTTTCCAACTCAATTGACCGCGTGCATCATAAGGAATACCTGGTGTTCCAGTTGCAGCACTTGCAGATTTTTGTTGCTCATTATCCCACATATCTGTGGCATTTTTTGATGGTTTTACCAAATAACTTCCGCCAATATTTGAGAACAATTTTACAAATGGATTTTCTGGTTTGAATTTGTTGTCGAATGGAATTGCCCAAACCCACTCTCTTCTAAATCCTTCTGTAGTGGTTGGTAATTCAAACATTATGCGCCATTGTGAATTGGTAACTAAAGTAGATGCATCACCTGCTCTTGAATAAGTAATATAATGGTCAATATCGCCATTGCTATCCCAACCTAGTTTGTACATAGAATAATAAGATCCATTTAAAGTACCAACAGTACCAGTTTCCATTACTTGTCTATAATAACTTGCTGCTTGTACGTAATTTCCTTTCCATAAATTTAAATCGGCTAAAACCACTTTTTTATTAACAAACCATTTTTGAGTAGGGTAGCCATCAACAGTAACAGCAAGTGTACTAGAACTAGCGTATTCGTCTTTATAAGTAGCCCTTTCAGATACATTGATTAAACTATCTAGTAATACATTAAAAGTTAATTTTGGAAATTTACTTTCGTTATTAACATCGTCTAATGTTGCCAAAGCATCGGTTACATAAGGCACAGTTCCGTAGTGAATACCCAATTGTAAGTATAAGAAACTACGTAAAAAAAGTACATCTGAATAGCGTTCTTGAAACTCATTTTCTTTCATTTTTTTTGCATCATGCATACTGTTGAAATTTTTCAACACGTCATTGCAATTAACAATCAATTCGTAAAATGGTCTTGGATTGGCATATGGATTTTCGGCAGTAACACTGTGGGTACTAATTTGACGCAAATATTCATCTGCATTATCGGTATACTCTAGCATATCTCCACGTAATTCATTTAGCACAATATAACGCTCTGCTAAACTGGTGAATTTTCCATACAAGCCAACAATAGCAGCATCTGCATCATAAACGTTACGATACATTTGACTAGCATCCAATTGGTCTTGAGGAAGTAGGTCGAATGTTTTTTTGCAAGAAGAGAAAGCGGTTGCTCCCAAAACTACTAGCAAACAATATTTAATAAAAAACCTTTTCATACTATCTTATTTTAAGAATTCTTTTATCTAATAACTATTATTATAATCCAAAACGAACACCAAAAATCACACTCTTGAATTGTGGGTCTAAACCGGTATCAATTCCTTGTGCAAAAATGCTAGTTGCTGCACTAAATTCAGGATCGTATCCTTTGTATTTCGTTAAAGTAAATAGGTTAGTACCTGTTGCATAAATTGTTGCATTGTGTAATACACCTGATTTTAATGGAATATAATATTGTAAAGAAATAGAACGCAAACGGAAATAAGAGCCATCTTCTATCCAACGATTACTGAATCTGCTATTACCCATTGGATCTCCAAATGTTGCTTTTGGCATATTTGTTATTTGTCCCAAACCATGCCATCTATTATTTACTGCAGATAATTGATTTTCTACACCTGCCATAGATTCTAAACGATATCGCATGTAATTATATACATCGTTTCCTTTGCTAAAAGTGAATAGGGCATTCAATTCAAAACGCTTGTAAATAATTTTATTTGTAATGCCTCCAGTAAAATCTGCATTAGGATTGCCTATTACTTGGCGATCATTTTCGTCTATTATTTTATCGCCATTTAAATCTGCAAAACGAATATCTCCAGCATTGAAATTCGTGAATGTTCCATTTGCATTTTTCTTACTCAAATTAGCGGCACTTGCTTCGGTATCTGTTGCAAATACACCTTTGGATACATAGCCATAAAATAAATTAGCAGCTTGTCCATTTGCAGTAATAATGGTAGCACCTGCGTAATTGGTAGTGAATTGGCCATTGGGTACTGATATGATATTGCTTTTGTTTTTGCTGATATTAAAACCTAAATCCCATTTAAATGAATTTTGATTTATCACGCGCGCAGTTACGCTTAGTTCAATACCATTGTTACGCATACTGCCAGCATTTGTTATTACAGAACTGAATCCAGTTGTTGTATTCAAGTCTTGGTAAACAAGCATATTCGATGTAGTGTTTTGATAGGCATCTAAACTAATTGATAAGCGTTCGTTTAAAATAGCAAAATCAATTCCTGCATTTATTTTTTTACTGGTTTCCCATTGCAATTGTGGATTAGCAATTCCTGTACGAACCAATCCTTGCATACCTAATAAGTTTTGTGAACCATAGGTTTGTCTACTAGTATAGTTACCTATATCATCATTTCCACTTAATCCGTATGATGCTCGAAGTTTCAATAAATTAATACCAGATTTAGCCATGAACTTTTCGGAGGAAATTAACCAAGCAGTTGATAGGGAAGGCATCAATGCCATTCTTACACCATTAACAGCAATACCATTTTGTACTGCTGCACCAAATCTTGATGAAGCATCTGCAGCCATATTAAATGATAAGAAGAATTTGCTTTTATAAGCATAGTCTGCATTGGCATAAATATTCATCCAATTCCAATTGCCAATTCCTCCACCTACTTGACGAAGGGCTGTTAACCCATTTTGTACACTTACTAATTCGTCTGTTGCAGAATTAAAACCTAGTGCAAAATCTTGCTCTGCTTTGTTGTTTTGATAACGTACACCTGCTCTTGCAGTGAATTTATTATTAGTACTTAGTTTGTTATTGTATTCTAAATAAGTATCATTAAAAATAGATGACAATCTTTTTACTTGTGTTCCTAATCTATTATTAGCAATGGCATTGCTAAGTGTGTCTTTTACTATGCCAATACTTGGTACGAAAATATTTTCACGAACCTTATCATACACTACACCAATAATGGTATTTGCTTTTAGTCTTGGGCTTATTTCAAAAGAGAAACCTACTGATCCTGCAAATCGATAGTATTTATTGTAATTCTTCATCAGTTCAATAACTGCCGAAGGATTACTGATTCCTAATACATCTGCATCAGCTAAATTAGGACTTACAATTCCTGCACTATTTACCACATGGTCAGTTAAGAATGGCGCTTTAACCAATGATAAATAAATAGGCGCTGTTTTATTAGAAATTCCTTGATCTTTTAAATTTTGTTCGTTGTAAGTGTAAGCAAAATTAGAGAAACCTTTAAAGCGCTGGCTGAAATTAAACTCTGCATTAAAACGCATATTGTAGCGCGTTAAATCGGTACCTGTTACAATACCTTCGTTCTTCATATAGCCCATACTCAAACCATATGTTGCTATATTATCTCCACCAGTTACTTTTAAAAAGTAATTATGACTCAAACTATTTTGCAATACTTTTTGCTGCCAGTCTGTTTCGTTATGGTAAGTAGGATATTGTGTATTGGTAGTTGCGTTATCATTCATGTAAGGAAGTGCTGCTATGTCAGTACTAGTCATTCCTTTGCTTTGTAACATTTCATTTAAATAAACCCTGTAGTCTTTTGAATTCATTACAGGTAAATTATTTGGCGCTTGGTTTACGCCAAGGTAAGAACCGAAATCAATTTTTGTTGCTTGTACTTTTGCACGAGATGTGGTAATTAAAATGGCTCCATTTGCTCCTTTAGTTCCATAAATAGAAGACGCATCACGTAAAACCGAAATATTATCAATGTCTTTGGTATCTATTAATGCTAGTGGGTTGGTATAATTATTTGCAATAATACTTTGGCCATAATCATTGGCATCGTATAAAAGGTTATCAATTACTATTAAAGGTTTATTGGTGCCAAATAAAGAATTGTATCCTCTTAAAACCATGTTGGCTCCAGCACCTTGACCACCAGAACGTCTGGTTACATTTAGTCCTGCAATTCTTCCTTGTAATAAGGCATCTGATACATCTGTAGGATTGTTCCAACCGCTCACTTCATACTGCCCCATTGAAGCGGTAATATTCCTTTTGATTTGTTTTCCAGTAGGTGTTACAACAACTTCGTTGTTTGAAACGATTGATTCGTCTAATAAACTAATTGAAATTTCTTTTCTACCTTTTAATGCTTCGTATCGTGTATCGTATCCTTCACCACTAATTTCAATCGTTACATCATAGGCCGGAACCTTTAATGTGAACTGACCATTGGCATCTGTAATGGCTGCAGAAAACTGCGGTACTTCAACACGAATGCCAATAGCAGGCTTTTTAGTAGCGGCATCTAAAATAGTTCCCTTTACATTATTTACAGGCTTGGTAGCTGTTGTTTGCTTTGTAGCAGGAGCTTTAATAAGGCCTGTGGTTTGAGCCATGGTAGTAGAACATGCTAACACTAGTATAGAAGCGATAATGGCCTTCATTCGAGAATATTTAGCGGTATTGTCAGCGCATTGACTACCCTCAATTGTATTAAGCAATTGAGCATGGTCTTTGTTGCAAACCTGATTTAAAAAAGAAGTGTGTAGAATATGCATTGTATAAAATAACGTATGATAAATTTTGTTTAAGGCACAACTGGTTCAAGTCTAAAATAATCACAACTAATTTGTGTTGTACCATTCGCCACTAAGAATAAATCTAAAAATGATTGGTAATTAGTAAAAGTAAATTCTCCTAAAAGTACTTCTGTGTATATGTTAGGCGAAACTACTGTTAATGGTAATATGGTAGAAGCTGCTGAGCCAATTCCTAATTTTTGTGAAAATGTTGTTGTTTGAAAATCATTCAATGCTACCCAATAGGCACGATACTTTACACTGGAAACATTTTTTATTTGGTAATTCATGTTGTATCCTGTTACGCCATGTCCTGTAACCAATACATCAGTAAAATCTTTGTTGGTGATTGGATTAAAACGATCTCTGAAATAAGTATTACCCCTTCTGTCAATACTAGTGTAACGATAGTTTTCTGCTTCTACATAAAAAGGTTTGATTTTATATTTAGCAAGGTTGTCTACTTTATTCATAATATAAATAGTGCCGTTACTTGTTTTGATGGTTTGAGCAATAGATGCTTTTTCGATAGGTGTTTTGGTATTAAACTTCGAAAAAATACTATCTGCTGCTGCACCAGATGGAGTATATACGCCAGCTACTGCCAAATCTTTTACAACTTCCCAACTACATAATTTAGTAGTGCTATCAACTGTACTAGTGGCGAAGTATGGTTTTAGTTTAGTAATCTCTGCATCCCATGCAGCATCGCTTAATACAAAAAGAGTGTATTGATTACTTTCATTTCTTACATCATGTACATTCAACCAAAATTGATTCGTAGCAATTGAATCTGTTCCTGCTTGATAAATAGGTACGCCTGTTACTGGATTAACACCTGTTTGGATAGCATTCGTAGCATCAAATACATTGGTATATAACGACAATAAATAAGCTTTTTGTTTTGCAGGAATACTTGTGTTGGTTAAAAGGGCTTCCCAAATATTTGGTAAATAGGGAAGGGCTTTATCTAGAATTTGAACAACACCATTGCTAGCTAATATATCGGCTTTAGTAATGTTTGCATCTTCCATGATTTTACCAAACATGTTTACGTATTTACCATTGAGCATTTTTACACGAACAGTTCCACTTACATTAAGGGTATTGTAAACTTGGTTAGCTATATGATTACTAATAAATTTATTAAGCTTAGCTGTATCACCAGTAATATCAACACCTACTGCTGCCATGGCTGTATTTGAAGGAGCAAATACAGTATATGTTTTACTACTATTTAATACTTTATCATATCCAGTACTCACCACATATTGCGTGAACTTACTGAGGTCTGGGTTTTCACTGATTTGTTGAAATACCGTTTTGGTAATATTTGGGTCAGATACATTTAAATGATCTTCCCATTTTTTACAACCAGAAGAAAATAATAAAATAAGTGATGCGGTTATTAACCATTTACTGCTACGAATATGCATGGTAATTTTTTTTATTTAATCGTTCTTTTTCTAAAGTTTAAATACAATTTATTTTATAAGAATACTTTAGTTCCATCTGGTCTGAACCTTGGTAAAATTTGGTCTTGATCAATTGGAATAAAATGAATCATATCTAAATTGTTGTTGTTTTGTGTTCCACCACCAATTGGATAGATAGTAATTGTTTGTCTTTGCGTTGTTTTAAACTCATATACACCTACTAATTTTCCAGCATATTGTGTTGTAACATTTTCAGTATAGCGTTTCCATCCAATTGCTTCTAATTCTGCATCAGTACCTGCAGGTCTTGTTTCAGTGAAATTCATGGTACGTGATAATAATTCTCCATTTGCAGCTACCTGACAAAGCATATTTGAACTACTAGATTGTTTTTGCTGAGCATAGCAAATCCAAATTTTATATTTTCCTTTAATGATAGGAGGCGTAGTCATTGTCCATGATACAGGTCTAGAAGGTAAACCCATTGGCAATACATTACAGTCATTATTATAGGCATACATACCTATGCTAGATGTAGTTGTATAACTGTACGTGAATATATTAGTACTAGCCAATGATCCCCAACCCCAAGTAATATCTTTGAAAGGTTGATCTGCTTCGCTTTGACGCGTCCAAGTATAGCTTTGTTTTTTATAATATGCAGGTAGTTTCATGATTTCAGTAAAGGATGAAACATCCCAATACAATGCTGAAGGGGCACGATATTTTACTGTAAAGTGTGCATTTGCATCATGCCAAACACCATTAGTAGCGGCATTATCACTTGTTTTACGATTTACCAAAACACCTTTTTCAACAATGCCATTAAATTCATTCTGGTTAAGGATCACTTCTTGGTTAATTAATTGAACAGTTAACACTTCTTGTGGCTGATAAGTGATATGCGAAGGAGCGCTAATAATGTCGCCCAAAAATTTAACACCAGTTAAAATATGGTATGCTAAATACATGTGTAAGCTGTCATTTACAAGTAGTGGACTACTTGTTTTTGAATACTTTGCTTTTAGTGCAGCGTAAGTTGCAATGCCACTATCTGCAAGGGCTTTGTTGCTTTCGGCTAAAACGGTAATCCATCTTTTAGTGGTATCTGGGTCTACTGTATTTAATACATCGTAGTAGCCAGTTTCTTTCATGGCTTGTACAAATATTGAATAGTTAGGATTTGCTTCTAATTGTTTTGAGATAGTTAATTTAGAAGGCTCTAATACATTGTCTAATACATGAATGATGCCATTTCCTACTTTAATATTTGATTGGGTTACCAATGCCTGACGATTAATGCTATAACTAGAATTAGTTCCATCAAACAAAACACCAGTAACTAAGTATTGACCAAACATAGTTGGAATAGGCAACTTGCCATCTTTAAATGAATTGGTTGTAATGGTATCAGTTAATAAATGAAACTTTACCATGTCTTTCAAAATATTGATATCTGCCGTTTCTACAGAACTTACATTTATTTTGGCAAACCATTTTTTTACACCACTATTAGTAGGTGCAAAGCAGGTATACGCACCATACGCATTTAAAAATGCTGAGGTTTCTGTACGATCTAATATTTGTTTGAACAACGAAAATGAATCGGCATTTTTTTCTAAATAGCCTGTAATGTTTACATCTTCTGTTGTAGACATTTTCAGGTCTGTTTTTTTACAAGCTGGAATAGCAAAGACCATCAGTAAAAAACTTGCAGCCAATGTATAAAAGAGTATTTTTTTCATATGTACTTGCATTGGTTATTTGTAAAATGGATTTTGAACTAATAAATTATTGGTTTGTAATTCGTACAAATAAATAGGGAGGTAGTGACTGTTTTTATCTCTCAATTTATTAAAAGCTACTTGTTGTCTGTCTGAAGGAACACTTATAGAAGCCATGTTTAAGATATAAGAAACTTTTGCATAATTATTTCTTTTTGCATTGCGTAATACATCATACCAACGTTTTCCTTCGAATGCAAATTCTCTTTGACGTTCTTGTAGAATATAATCTTCCATACCAGATTTACTAGTTGAATCCATTGTGCCATTAAAGTCTATTGCATTTGCACGGTCTCTAATTGTTTTTACTAATCTAGAAGCTTCTAATGATTTACCTGTTTGATTAATTGCTTCAGCTTTCATTAATAACACATCGGCATATCTATAAAATATCCAGTGAGCAAATGATTGGTCGGGGGCACGCATGCTATTCCCATAACTATTGGCACCAACATATTTCCAAATTGTTAAATCAGAAGGACGTAAAGAACAACCATCGCCACGAGCATCTACTTTAGGAATTGCATTTACTAAGTCTACGCCAAACACTTCATCCATCAATCTTGCAGAAGCACCCCATCTGCGGGTACTAGCCAAATGCATGTAATAAAAAGGGTTTAATTTATTGGCATCGTATTGTAATTCAAAAATACTTTCGCTTGAATTTCCTTGGTAGTATAATGCATTGAATAAATTATTGTTACCACCAACTAAACCATATCTATTTGACGCAATAATTTTATCGCATTCTGTTGCACTCTCTGCATATTTTTCTTGCCATAAATATATATCGGCTAATAGTGCATTTAGTGTAAAGCGGGTGACCCTTCCTTTATCGGTATTTACATTGCCATAAGTATAAGGCAAACCAGCTTCTGAAGCTTTTAAGTCAGATACCATTTGTGTTAAAATACTATCACCACTTGTTTTTGGAATTGGTTGAATATTTTCGTCACTAATAGTAGCAGTTAGTTTCATTGGCACATCACGGAATGTTCTAACTAAATAAAAATACATGAGAGAACGAATGGTTGTTGCTTCTGCTACTGCTTGGTCTAATTGTGCTTTTGTAAATGTGTTATCATTTTTTAATACTGCAGGAGCTAATTCAATTAACGTATTGCAATAGTTAATCGTTTGATATAAAGCACGCCAATTGGTAAAGTTATTATTTGGCTGAATATTTACATTCACAAACTCGTATTCTTGTGGGCTTGCTTTAAATCCTGGCGTAACCATATCGGTTCTTCCTTCTCCCCAAATAAAGAAATACTCAGGTAAGGCAAGGTCTCCACTGGTACTACCCAACATAGACGAATAAATGCCATTTACAGCAGCTTGTACTTGTTCTTTAGTTTGCCAAAACTCTTCACGAATAATACCATCGTTTGGTTTTAAGTCAATCCATTTTGTACAGGAAACCAAACTTATTGTAATTGCTAGTAGCAGCAGGCTATATTTAATTACTTTGTTCATTATATGGAATCTTTCTTTGTTATTAATGTTGTTCAATGCTATTAATTAAAATCCTACTACCACACCTAAAATGAAATTTTTAGAAGGAGGAGTCATGCTATAATCATAAGCCATTCTAAATGGATCTGAACCAGTTGCACTAACTTCCGGATCTTGTCCTTTATAATTGGTAAGAGTGAAAATGTTTTCAGCTGATATATAGGCACTTAGTGTTTTCATTTTCATTCTTTTTAAGAATGCATTATCAAAAGTATATCTAGCAGTAATTGAACGGAATCTTACAAATGAAGCGTCTTCAACATAACGATCACTTCCTAGCCAATTGTACCCGCCACCAATTACGGCTCTTGGCATATTGGTAATATCTCCTTCTTTTCTCCAACGACTAAGTGTTGCTGTACTTTGGTTATCGAAATTGTACATAGCAGTGGTATTCATTTCTGTGCCATTAACAATATCATATCCTAAACGAAAATTAAAGAAAGTTGAAATCTTCAATTTGTTTTTGAATGTAACAGAAGGTCCAAAACCTCCAGATAATTTAGGGTTACTATTGCCTAAATAAACAACATCCATATAGTTAATATTTCCATCGTGGTTAATGTCTTCGTATTTGGCATCACCTGGTTGGAATTGGTAGTCTACGTTAGGATAGTTGTAACGCATTTGAACGGTTTGTCCATTTGGTCCTACAATTGGTTTTCCATTTGCACCTGTAGCAATGGTAGAGGCTTTGTCTGCATAAACACCTTTAAATTTATAACCGTAAAATGATCCAAATGGATTGTCTATTTGTAATAAACGTAAGTATTGTCCTAACTGTGTTACATCTCCTTTACTGTTTGGATAGAACGGAGATATTTCACGAATAACGTTTTCGTTTTTAGATACGTTAAAATCGAACTGAACTGTCCAGTTTTTTGTTTTAATAGGCGTTGTCCAAACGGCTACTTCCCAACCTTGGTTATCCATTGTACCAACGTTCATGTTAACGCTACTATAACCAGTAAATGAGGCAATTTGTAATCCATTAAAGTATAGGTCTGTTGTTCTATTTCTATACATTTCAACATCCATACGGAATCGGCCTTTAAACATAGAAACGTTAGCGCCAATATTCGTTCCATGAATGGTTTGCCAACGTAAATTTTTCAATTCCATTGACGAAGGAAATACGCCGCTTTGTCCTAAATAACTCCAAGGAAATGTTGCATAGTTATTGTAGAAAGTATAATCGTAACGTGGTGCTTCTCCACTTTCTCCATAACTAGCACGGAAACTTAAATCGTCGATGTTTTTATATTTCTGCATGAAATTTTCGCCAGAAAGTCTCCATCTAAAAGACACAGAAGGGAACAAGCCATATTTGTAATTAGGGCCAAAACGAGAATTACCATCGCCTCTTAAACCAGCATTAAAAATATACTTGTCGTTATATTCATATTGTGCAACTACTAAGGCTCCTAAACTACGTGTTTGAGAAACGGTTGAAACCGCTTGTAATTCTTGGTTTTGTGTTCTTGATGCAATAGAAGGATCAACTAATAATGAAGAGGCTGTATTTGAGGTCATCAATTCTTGGTTCACTGCCTTTAAATCATTGGTCATAAATATTAAAGAGCTGAAGAATTTATGCTTATCATTTTTAATAACAGGGGTATATGCTAATGATGCTTTTGTTGCTACATTAAACAAATCAATATCTCCATCATATGCTCTGTTTACAACGGTTTCAGTGCTTGGTCGGCCAGTAGCAATTTGAGGAAGGAAACTTTTATTTTTGGTATTATTAATATCAAACTGTACATCAAATGTTGCTTTCAAGATATTCTTTACAATATCGTAATTCATTTGAAAACGTGGCACCACTCTTTCACCCAATACATTGTATTTTGCTTGATTGGCCATAGCAACAGGATTGTAAATACGGCTATAAGTACCTTGGATATTGGCTGCTGGTGAAAAATAGTTAGGGCTTACATTTCCTTGTTCATCATACTCAAATACACTCATGTTAGGCATTTTAATATATGCCACGCCACGAATAGCGCCATCTGTAGTACTTAAGTAATTTCTATTCTGATTGGTATTAGTATAAGCAATACTTGTAAAAATTTTAATTCTATCTGAAATGACATAATCTAAATTAATACGTGTATTCATTCTTTTTAAATCGGTTCCAACTGTTGTACCTGTTTGATCGAAATAACCTACAGAAGCAAAATACCTTGCTTTCTCTCCGCCTCCTGTCATACTTACGGTATGATCTTGTAAATTTCCAACTCTTGAAATTTCTTTGATCCAGTTAGTATTATTGCTATAATTATTAAACCAATAAGGATCATTAGGATCGTAGTTAAATTCACGAACCTGTTGCGTATTCAATGGGGTGCCTGTTCTATTCATATACGCTTCAGGCATTAAAGTAGAATACTGGTTACCATTTAATAATGGGATTGGATCTGGTAAATAAGAAGCTGATGTTTTGAAAGTATAATTGATACTTGGCTTACCTACAGATCCACGTTTGGTGGTAATTAACAAAACACCATTCGCTGCTCTTGACCCCCATACAGCAGTTGCAGCGGCATCTTTTAAAACAGTAATGTCTTTAATATCGGAAGGAGATACATTTAATAATTGTGCATAGCCTTGCTCATCTGCAGTACCAAAGTTAAAGTCTGAAGGAATTTGTGTTTCGTATGGCATGCCATCAACCACAATCAATGGAGTTCCTGTACTACTAATAGAGGAGATACCACGAATACGAATATTCATTGCAGCTCCTGGATCACCACTATTAGCAGTAATATCAACCCCACTTAATCTTCCTTGTAAGGCTTGGTCGATACTTGCCGCTTGCATTTCTTCAATGTCTTTGGCATTTATACGAGAAGCAGAAATAGTGGAGTTGCGTTCTTTTACACCCATCATTCCATTATCTGTATTTCTACTAGAGGTTACCACTACATCACCCGCATCTGTTGCAGCCTCTTCTAACAAAATATTAATGGTTGTTTTTCCATCAATTTTTTGCGAAAGGCTTTTAAAACCAATATAAGAAACGTTGAGGTTGTTTTTTAAACTAGTAACTCTTAAAACATAGTTACCCTCAATATCAGAGGCTGTTCCTTTAATGATACGGCCATCGGCATCTACTTCTGTAACAGAAGCACCTTGAACGGCAGCCTTTGTTTTTTTATCGGTAATTTTTCCTCGAATGATTATTTTAGGAGCACCTGCATCCTGTGCTTGGATGGAAGGGACACTGAATCCGAGTAGTGTAAAACAAACGATGTACTTTATATACTTAAACATATCTACTGTAATTAGAAAGGTTAATTAGAGAATTTTAAATAATTATTGATTAAGTGAATCGTACATCGATTACTCAAGTAATTACTATTAACATAAACAGCCGCTGCTGGTCTTGAAAACATATCGGTAAGTGTCATTGCATTCACAATATTATTATTGATAAATACGGTTGTTGCATCTCCATTGGTTTTCTTAAACAAGGTTTCAAATGCACCACTTTCAACGCCGTCGGTAGCTACTGTTTTCTTATTTAGAATATGGTAATAGATGAAATTATTTACAGAGTCTTTACCTCCTGCAGTAGTTGGATTAAAATTCGGAACCCTATTTGGTGCAACGCCAGTACCTGGCAACATACCGTCTTTCACAGCTTGTAAAATAGAAGCGTTGTCTGGAACAAAAATGGTATAGTTGGTCCCGCCGGCAACCCCAACTATATCGCCAGTTGTTTTGGTAAAAATGGATGCATTATTAAGATATTGGAAGAAATTATAAAAAGGAGAAGTGGTAGGTGTTCCTAATAAAATCAAATCGGCGCCAACTATTTTTTCACTATAGTTTAAAATAGCATCTAAATAATAAACAGTACCATTTTTAGCAACTTTAGAGCCAGTAGATTTAGCGTTTAATCCTGCAACAACATTGCCTGCTGCAAAAACTTGGTTTGCTTTATATCGAACAAATTCACCGGCATAACTCATTGCAACGCCATCGCCTGCAATACTTGTTATATCAACACCAGGAATAACATGCGTATTAATAACACGCAATAATCTAACCAATGCAGAAGATCCAGTTAAAGTTGTTCCTCCTAATGGTGGTGTATAGCGCCATTGGTAGTTAGGGTCGTTACTTACTGTTACATCAATAAAATAACCTGCAGCATTCAATGCGGCATTGCTAATTAAAAACAGGGTGTATTTTTGATTAAGATTAATTAATTGATATTTGAGTTCTTGATTTAACAAGCTCGTCATCATGGTATAACTAGGATCTAAATAAGCTTTTGCATAAACACTACTAAATACATTCGCTTCTTGCACTTTGTTAGTGCCATAGAAAATACCATTACTCAATATTTTTTTATCAACCACATTTGTGTTGGGGTCAAATCTTGCTTCTTCTCCTAAAGAATTATAAGTTGATTTAAACTTACTTGGCCATACTGCAGACTGCCACATGTGTGCATTTACAAAATCATAAATTACATTAATAGGCAAGGAATTAATGTTAGGATATTTTTCTAACAAAACGGTATTGATATAATTTAATAACACATCATTTGTTGGAACAAATAGAGTGTATGAATTTGATTGACCATCATTGTCTTGTTGCTTTAAGAAATTCTCATTGTTAGGAGAGAAGGCCAATGCGGCATTGTAAATTTTTGTGTAGATCTGAGCACTACCTCCATTAATACTTTGGTATTTTGAAGTGGCGGTTGGATTAAGTGCGTAGTTAATTAAAAATTTATCAAATAGTTTTTTAAACTCACTAAAATTTGGGTTGCCAGAAATATATTCATCAATACCAGGTAATACGGTAATGACTCTGTTGATTATATGTATTACACCATTTTCTGCAACAATATCTTTTTGTGTAACAGCGGCATCAACAATATTAAATCCTGTAAATGTAGTTGTTGGATAAAAATAATTGTAATCAGCAGCGGTTAATCCTTTTGCTTGTAAAAAATTATCTACAAAGCAAGGGATATACTTATTGTTATTGTCGGCATCAACATAAAAAGTAACACCGTTATTATTACGGTTACTTGAAATGATTTTTAATGCTTTTCCTGTAGTGTCTTTTCCATCATATACACCTGTGTAGTTTGCCGTACGACGTCTGAAAGATTGATTAGGTACCCAACCAATATTGCTTTGGTAATCTCCCATGCGCTCTTTTTTAAAGGCATTGTACACTAAGCAATAGGTAACAAGTTTTCTACAAGCGCTACTGTCTAATTGATCAACACTTGTAATATTTTTTTCTTTAAAATATACTTGGAATGCAGAGTCATGTGGCGCAAAAAATGTCCAATAGCCAGCGGCACTTAAAATATCTTTATAGCCTGCTTTGTCAACAACAGCCAAAAGGTTTTTGAAATTTCCTTTGTCTTGTAATTGTTGATAGATAGGTTGTTCAAGTGTAGCTGGTCTGCCATAGAAATCATCATATGCTTTCTTTTTGCAAGAAACAGCAAATAATACAGGTAGAACGAGTACCCAAATACTTTTTAAAAACACATTCTTTACAATTCTCATAAAATATTCTCGTTAGGTTAACGTGTGATGTTATTTTGATTGAATCAATTGGTTGTTCTTGCTAATCATTAAGCAAAACGAAATACCATGCTTAAATGAAGGATTGAACAGGTCAGATATATAATAAAGGAAATTTTGTACAATTGATAAAAGTCTAGAATAGACAGTTTTTTGGATAGGATTTGGCATAGCAATGAGTTTGTTGTTTGATAATCAGGCATTTAAAATTTTATTGTTGAAATGCATGTATCAATGGCAATACGATATTAACATTTCCTTTACTGGTTTGCATCCTGTAGCATCCTGTATAAATACAAATTTAGTGTGTAACTGACACTTAAACTTTAGATAGTAGATAGATTGTGTATAACTCAATAAAAAAGAGGCGCTTAAATGAATAAGTGCCTCTTTTTATGCATTATGAAATTAGTTAATACTTAGGTGTTGCCTAATTTGCGCATTTTAATAATTTGGCGGACTAAATATATGATTACAGACCATACACCAATAAAAATAGAGCCTGCTAAAAACAATAACCACCATGGTGCTTTGTCTCTAGTTGCAAATAGTGTTCTTCTATTAAAATCAATTCCTTGGTTTACAAAATTACTACCCCAAGGCACTGTTTTTTCAATAGAAAGATTTCCAACAAATTCATTGTCTTCTGTTCTTGCAACAAGGGTGATATTTCCTTTTTCATCGCCAGGAATACCAATTCTTTTAAATTCTACCGTTGCTTGGCCAGCAGAGTCTGTTGTATAAGTTTCAGCATCGCTAACAGATAAATTTCCAATACTTCTTTTTACTGTGATTTTGGTTTCAATATCTTTTGCGGGTACCCAGTCTTTGCCTTGTTTTTTTGTAACAGTTACAAGAATGTTTCTAGCGCCATCCACCAAAACTGTATCAATATTTATTTTGGCTTTTGTTGCACTTGTTTCACTGCTAATTGAT
Source organism: Sediminibacterium sp. (assembly GCA_037132335.1). Taxonomy (GTDB): domain Bacteria; phylum Bacteroidota; class Bacteroidia; order Chitinophagales; family Chitinophagaceae; genus Sediminibacterium. Next base: position 19,011 of record JBAXPJ010000050.1, read on the forward strand.
TGATAGTCTTTGCTAGCGTCTGTAGTACCTACAATTGTAAATAGTGTAGCGGTATCCCATAAAGCTTGCACACTAGGAGGGAAGCTTACAATGGCCCTTCCTTCGTTATTTGTTTTAACAGTGCCAAGTAAATTAGCATCTCCTTCTTGTGTTAAATATATTTTAACAGCAATATTTGGAACTGGTATAAATTTTCTTTCGTTTTTTGATTTTGTATAAACAGAAACAAAAGGGATTTTATTATTACTTAAGTGATAACCTAATTCTAATAATAGTTTTGGTTTTGGCTTTTCGTCTTGCGCTATTGCAGAAAAACTACAAAGCCCAATAATGAATGCAAAAAATAGTTTGTAATTATTCGGCTGTTTCATGTTGTTCAATTATAGTTTCATGAATAGGTATAATAGGTAATATTCTGGCAAAGAAAGTAATCACTAACATAGCTCCTGCCAATGAACCAATTGCAATGGCCCATTCTTCCCAACTAGGAAAATAATGGTGATAGCTTGCTGGTACATTGTGCATGGGTAAGAATGGATGTAATAATGTTGGTGTTACTATTAAGTATCTTTTAAACCAAGCACCCACCACTACCATAATTCCTGCAACAAACATTGGCAAAGGTTTACGGCCTTTCTTAAAAACCATTATGGCAATAGGAATAAGCATGCCTGTAAAAATGGCAAACCAAAACATTGGTGCATATTCACCTGTAAACAATTGCATTAAATGGGCTTCTTCTGAAGTTTTCATTTTAAATGCAGGCACCAAATATTCATTCACATTAAAATACAAATAGAGTAGGGCAAGCATTACTACAATTTTCCCCATACGATCAAAATGCATTTCTGTAATATATTGCTCTAGTTTATATACATATCTAAAAACAAACATCGCTACCACAACACCGCCGGCTCCTACAAGAAAAGCTCCTGAAATAAAATAGGCACCAAAGTTGGTACTATCCCATCCTGGGCGATAGGTAGTTGCAAACAACCATGATGTTACTGTGTGTATAGAAAATGCAACCGGTATAATCGTAATACATAAAATGGTTACAGCCTTGTTGTTCATTTTTTCTTGAATGTTTAATCCTTTCCAAAAAGAACCTAAAAAACGGTACAGTTTTTGGAATCGATCTACACCTTCGCCTTTTTGTTCTAGCAATATTTTAATGTCTGGTAATAAAGGCAAATACAAGAGTAATAAACTAATTACAAAATAAGTACTGATTACAATTACATCCCACATAATGGGTGATTGAATCCGTCCATATAGTAGTAAAAAATAGAATCTTTCTGGACGCCCCATGTCTACAATAATAATCAGCGATGCAAATACAATTGCTGATACTGCTATTATTTCTGCAATTCTAGTAAGTGGTGTACTCCAGTGTACATCGGCTAGTCGAAACACAGCAGTAATTAAAGAACCTACCAAACTGATGGCCACAAAAAATACGAAATTAGAAATATAAATTCCCCATGAAACATAGTCTCTCATATTCGTTACAACCAATCCTTTTGTAACTTGACGAATATAGGCAACGAGCCCAAGGGTGCACAAAACAAGTAAGCATCCTGTCCATATCATGCCTCGTTTTCCGAAAGCCTGAGGTACCAGGTCTGCTATTATTTTTTCGGGAGATTGTGTAAGCTTTTCCACGTTTTAATTATTTAGTATGTGAGCTAATGGTTTCTCCTGGTGCTTCATTTTCCATTCCGTCTTCGAACTTGAAATTTCTACTAACAGGAGGTAAATAATAAACACTTGGTTTTGTACCAAGGTCTTCCATCAAGCGATAGCCTGCTTTGTCTTTTATTAATTCACTAAAACGGAAAGTTTCAGCACCATTAGTAACAGAATCTTCATTCATATCACCAAATAAGAAAACACCATTCGGACACGCTTGAACACAGTGTGGTAATTTTCCTTCGCGATACATGTCGGGACAAAAATCGCATTTACCAACAGTACCTCTTTTTTGAGGAACACTTGTTTCAGGAGAATAAGCCACATGTATATTTGGATCTTCTACATAATCTGATTCTTGCCAGTTAAATACCCTTGAAGAATAAGGGCATGCCGCCATGCAAAAACGACAACCAATACAACGTTCGTTATCTATTAAAACAATGCCGTCTTTTCTTTTAAATGTTGCGTCTACCGGACAAACTTTTACACAAGGTGGTTCGTCGCAATGCATACACTGTGTAGGTTGCCAATAAGGAGC